>NZ_CP040755.1:3330917-3633728 GCF_024585285.1 Colwellia sp. M166 | reverse complement strand
CGTAACCCAGTGATCAATGCCGGAGCATTGTTAGTCGCAGATGTGCTCACCAGTCACTTCTCTGCCAGTAAGTTAGCTTTTTTAAGCTTTATGCGCACTTTAGCCCATGATGACACTATTTTTATTGACAACCATGTTTATCAATCAGAGCTATCTCATGGCAACCGCAATGCTGCACTAGCTTATCTTATGAAAAGTTTTGGCAATATTGAGTCCGAAATTCCTGATGTGCTCAGCCATTACTTCACGCAATGCTCAATCGCTATGACTTGTGAGCAATTAGCCACAAGCTTGCTGTTTCTGGCTAACAAAGGTGTAGACCCAATCACGAAAAAAGTTATCTGTACGCCACGAGATGCTCACCGAGTTAATGCGATATTATCGACCAGTGGTATGTATGACCAATCGGGTGAGTTTGCCTTCTCAATTGGCTTGCCAGCTAAAAGTGGTGTTGGCGGAGGTGTTGTCGCTATAGTGCCTAACTATGGGGTAATTTGCACTTGGAGCCCACCGTTAAATTCTTTTGGCAACTCAGTTATCGGGACAAATTTATTGGCTAATTTGGCCGAAGAGCTTGGCTTGTCAATTTATCATTAAGACGGCAACAATATAGATAAGCAAAAAATACGACACTAGCACTATCGCTAATGTTGTATTTATCGCTCAAATAATAAGTAGAATTGGTATAAACCTATTTTTTATCTTGCATACGACGGTTTTTAAAATCCGAGTCGGCTTTCCATTGTGGCCAATGCTCGCTATTTGCCAATGTGCTAGCAATGTCAGCAATCAATTTTATGTCTTGCTCCATGCCGCCCAACGACCAAAGTGGCGAGTAATCATCTTCTTCTTTATGATAACGGTGCGCAATGTAATCAGGGTCGGTATCACCTAAACTCATAAACAATAAGCTAGGCACCCCTTGTTTTGCTAATGAAAAATGGTCTGAGCGAAAGAACAAACCATTTTGCGGTCGCGGATCCATTTTTACTTTACGCTGTTGTTTATTTGTCGCATCTGCCAAGTAGTCTTCCATTTCAGACAAGCCTTGGCCGTACTGCAAAATATAATCAACCGCATCTAAGGCATTCATACCATCAATATTTAGCATTGCCACCATATTTTTAGTCGGCACAACCGAGCCTAAAGCGAATAACTCAGAGCCAATCATACCGGTTTCTTCGGCGGTGAAATTAACAAATAAAATAGAGCGCTGAAATGGTTTAATTTTATGTTGCTGCATAAGAATGCGCGCAAGTTCAACGGTTGCCGCACTACCGGTGGCATTATCAATGGCGCCGTTATATATTTTCGGGCCATTAGCGGTTTGCTTAGTACCAAAATGGTCCCAATGCGCACTAATAACTATATATTCATCCGCGCGACTTTCGCCTTTGATCATCGCAACAACATTATTCGACTCAGCATTTTTAATGGCGCTATTTAAGGTCAGATTAGCTGTTTGTTGTAAGCTGACTGCTTTAAAGTCAGTGCTCAGGGCGTAGCGTTGCATTTCATCAAATGACAATCCGGCATCGGTAAAAATTGTTTTTGCAACCGCATGTTGTATCCAGCCCATAATAGGTAACTTGCTAGCATTATTGTCACTGTCGACTAAGGTGTATTTACTGCCAGTATTTGAATTTTCCACCACACTCCACGGATAGGCAGCAGGTGCGGTTTGATGGACAATAAGCACCGCTTTAGCACCTTGTCGGGCAGCTTCTTCATACTTATAAGTCCAGCGGCCATAGTAAGTCATGGCATTACCGGTAAATAGCGCCTCATTTTGAGTTGCAAAACCTGGGTCATTAACTAGCACTACTACGGTTTTATCTTTTACATCAACATTAGCGTAGTCATTCCATTGATATTCAGGGGCGTTAATACCGTAACCAACAAATACCAGTTCAGAGTTATCTAATGTCACCGAGCCATCAACTTGCTGTGTGCGAGCGGTAAAATCTTGACCGGCTTTAAACTTATGCTCGCCAATCACTAATTGCATATTTTGATCTGGTGTTACTTTTGCCATAGGCACCGATTGATAAAAGCTGGTTTTATTACCCGGCATGAGCCCTATCGCTTGATATTGCTTTGCTAAATACTCAATCGTTAGTTTTTCCCCAGTGGTTAGTGGACCACGGCCTTCAAACTCATCTGAAGCAAGTACTTTAATATCTTGATGTAGTTTTTTTAAATCGACGTTAACGCTACTTGTTGCTTGTTCAACTGTTTTCTCAGTCGTTTGCTGACAAGCAGTAAAACCAAGCAATGCTAACAAAGCACAGGGCAATATTATTTTTATTTTCATGAGTTTAATCTGTTATTTAAAGCGACAAGCCAAGTAATATACACGCTCATTAAAGAAAATAAAGCTTTAGGGCTAACCGAAACGAATATTATGGTTTTAGCTGTGACACGAGTTCAGCTAGTCGCTTAATATAATACTGATAACCATCACTATCATAATTCGTTGATAGCTGATTCATAAAACCATGCAAAAAATGACTTTGCTCGATAGTAACTACTGACTTATCTTGTAGCGCCTTTTGAAATTCAGTAATACAGAAGTGCGATTCTGAGACCGGTAAGATGAGTTGGGTCGATACCTTGGGTGTTAACTGCGTCATATGACGAATTTGACTACTATAAAAACAAATAGCCCCTAGACATTGCTCAACGGTGTTTTCTGAGCACAGCTGCCAAATAGCACTACCGCCAACACTAAAACCGATCAGCAGCTTATGACCTGATATTACCGATAATTGCTGAGCAATAGCTTCAACATAATCGGCTAAGCCAACATGTTTGGTAAAATATTGATAGGCCGCTTGTTCTGAATCGAATGACATTTGCTGTTGTTGGTACGGACCAAGTATATGGCATTCAACATTAAGTGTTTGCTCAAGACTTAACGTGATTTTTTTACATAAGTTTTTAAACTCATGAGTCATGCCAAAAATATCGGCCACGAAAATGATATGTAATTTATCACTCATAAAAGTACCTTCTTCTTAATAACTCATTAATCGCATCAATTCGTGACTTTTACGCTATTAACTCAATCACAATCTTACCTTGATTTATGCAAATTTTTGCATGCTTTATTAAAATTTAAAAGTTCAAATGCTCCCAACACTAGAAATAGCCGGCGCTACCCGTTAGAATCTAGCGCATAGAAATTTTATTCATCAGCAACGAGACGTATTCAGATGGGCAGAGCATATCAAAACCGCAAATTATCTATGGCCAAAACTGCTGGCCAAAAAACTAAAGTCTATTCAAAGTACGGAAAAGAAATTTACGTACTAGCGAAAAATGGTGGCGTAGACCCCGATGGCAACCTTGCTTTACGTCGTACTATTGAAAAAGCAAAAAAAGACCAAGTTCCGTCACATGTTATTGAAAAAGCGATAGAAAAAGCTAGAGGTACCGGTGGAGAAGATTACGTAGAGTCACGTTACGAAGGCTTTGGTCCTGGCAACTGTATGGTCATTATTGATTGCTTAACTGATAACGGCAACAGAACAATTAAAGATGTTCGTCAGTGTTTTACTAAAACCCATTCAAAAATTGGTTCATCAGGCACAGTTTCACATATGTTTGATCACCAAGCTGTATTCGCTTTTAAAGGCGAAGATGATGAGAGTGTATTAGAAAACTTGATGATGGCTGACATTGATGTTACTGATGTTGAACTTGAAGATGGCATTATTACTGTTTATGCACCGCACACTGAATTCTTCAAAATAAAAACTGAATTTGCTGAAAGCATGCCTGAGTACGAATTAGAAGTGGAAGAGATCACTTGGGTACCACAAACCTATACTGAAATTTCAGCTGAAGATGATTTAGCCAACTTTGAGAAATTCATCAATATGCTAGAAGATTGTGACGACGTACAAAATGTTTATCACAATGCTGATATAGCAGAGTAACAACAACCAGTAATAATTAAAGGCATCGAATCAGATGCCTTTTTTAGTTTCCCTAAACCATAAAAGGCACACCATGATTGATTTTCGCTCAGATACCGTAACAAGACCTAGTAAAGCAATGCGAACAGCGATGGCAAACGCGGAAGTCGGCGATGACGTTTATGGTGATGACCCAACAGTGAATGAACTAGAATTTTGGGCTGCAAAACGACATGGTTTTGCAAGCGCTATGTTCTGCAGTTCAGGTACTCAAGCCAATTTATTAGCACTGATGGCACATTGTCAACGCGGCGACGAATACCTTTGTGGCCAACAAGCACACAATTATAAGTTCGAAGGCGGTGGGGCCGCTATTTTGGGTTCAATTCAACCGCAGCCAATCGCTAACGAGAATGATGGTACATTATGCTTTAAAAAGCTCACTGCTGCGATAAAGCCTGATGATGCTCATTTTGCTCGTACCACTTTACTGAGTATCGAAAATACCATTAACGGTAAAGTGCTACCGCTGAGCTATATGGCCGAAGCTCGTGATTTTACTACCCGTAATAACCTCGCCTTACATTTAGACGGGGCTAGAGTTTACAATGCTGCTAGTGCCTTAAATGTTGATATTACCGAGATTTGTCAGCATGTTGATTCAGTGTCTATTTGTTTGTCGAAAGGACTGGGCGCACCAATAGGCTCATTATTGCTTGGCTCTGAAGCATTAATTAAAAGTGCTAAACGTTGGCGAAAAGTGGTTGGCGGCGGTATGCGTCAAGCGGGTATTATTGCCGCAGCAGCTAAAATAGCCATTGAACAAAACCCGGCAAAGTTACAACAAGACCATGATAACGCAAAATATTTAGCTATGGCTTTAAATCAGTTACCTGAAGTTAGCGTTAACTTGAGTCATGTTGAAACTAATATGGTTTTTGCAATATTTTCTGATCGGGTTGATATCGTGAATTTAGTTGAAAAACTTAAAAGCAAAAACATCTTGCTAACAACCGGTAGTCCAATGCGCTTAGTAACGCATTTAGATATTAATCAAGCTGATATTGACTACTTTATACAGCAACTAACCAATGTCTTGAACGCTAACACTAAGGCATAAAATAGCAACTATAAAAATAGCTTATTTTGCAAGTTTCTCGATCATCGTGTTCACGGCAGTTAAATGCTCAGGATTGTTATGACACATGCCCTGAAAAACCGCACATATATCAAGAAAATCAGGTAACTCTGTACGTTGTGCTAATTTCATTAAACGTTTAGTTAAACGCAAAGAAGCTACAGGTTTAGTGGCTATTTCACTGGCAAGTTGATTGACTCGCTCGAGTAAACTCTCAGGAGCGACGACATCAAGTACGATACCGATTTCTTTTGCTTCAATAACATCGATAACACGACCCGTAAAGGTTAACTCGGCGGCCTTTTGATAGCCAATTAAGCGCTGCATAAACCATGCACCACCATCGCCGGGAATAATACCTAAGTTGACAAAAGTCTCGCCGAATTTAGCTTTCGTTGAAGCAATACGGATATCGCACATGTTAGCAATATCAAAGCCTGCACCTATTGCCGGACCATTTACAGCAGCTATAACGGGCACTTCTAATTTGTGCAAAGCTAAAGGAATGCGCTGAATGCCCTCTCGGTAACGTCTTTCTAAGGTTTGCACATCACCAGCAAAATCACCTGCTCGCTCTGCCATATCTTTTATGTTACCACCAGAAGAAAACGCTGAGCCATCACCAGTAATAATCAGCACCGCAATTTCAGCTGTACGATTAATCCACTCAACAACATTAACTATATCATCTGCAATCGCAGTCCCCGTTAAAGCATTGCGAACATCATGTCGATTGAAAGTCAGGGTCACAATATTATTGTTAAGTGTTATTATACTGTCGACCAGTAATGGCATTGAGCTCATATTTACCTCTACTTTTTTTATTAGCATATTTGCGTTAGCTGATTTCAATATTTTTCAGCAATTTTCACTTGTTGCCAAAATGCTTCAAGTTCATCTAAGGTGTGTTGCTGAAAGCTTTTTTCGCTATTATTAACTTGCGCTTCAACACCTTGAAATCGCTTAGTAAACTTTTGATTTGCTTGTCGTAATATGGCTTCAGGATCTTGCTTGGCATGTCGGCATAAATTGACAACAGCAAACATTAAATCACCCAACTCTTCGGCTAAAGCACTGTCATCACGATGCAACTCTGCTTTGACTTCTAAAACTTCTTCTTCAACTTTGGCAAAAACATCATCAATATTGTGCCAATCAAAACCAACATGTGCACAACGTTTTTGAATTTTTGCCGCTTGTGATAACGCCGGCAAATTGCGAGGAATATCGGCTAACATACTGAGGCTTTCATCATTATTTTTTTGTTGCCGCTCTTTGGACTTTTCATTTTCCCAATTAGCCTTAATTTCAGCATCTGAGGTAAAGTCACTGCTGGCAAAAACATGTGGATGACGACGGATCAATTTTTCACAAATGGCGCTTAATACGCTGTCAAAATCAAAACGTTTTTCTTCCGCTCCTAATTGGCTATAAAATACTACTTGAAACAATAAATCACCAAGCTCTTTTTCCAACTCAGTAAAGTCTTCTTGTTCTATGGCATCTGCAACTTCATATGCCTCCTCAATGGTATGCGGAATTATTGAAGCAAAGGTTTGTTTTAAATCCCACGGACAACCCGTATTAGGGTCGCGTAATTGGCTCATGATCCAACGAAGTTTTTCAATTGAGGGGTTATCAGTCAGCATAGTTAATTATCAAGTCCATGTACTACATATTGCAAGTTGACAAGCAATTTAGCAAAAACAGGACTCATTTTATATTAATAATCGTTGTAATTGGTTTTTGTATACATTTTATACTACATTTATTTTGTACAAAAAACATACAAACGAAAAGGAAAAATCATGAAAACGATTATATTAAGTTTGTCTTTGGTATTCTCTCTAGCTTCATTTATCGCTCATGCTGAAGAGCTAAAAGCTAAGAAATTAGAAAACGTCGAGTTTCTCTCAATATCTTATACAGATTTCAAACCAGGTAAAGCCGATAGAGCGATGGAGATTATTCGTGATCACTATTTTCCAGCCTCGAAAAAAGCCGGAACTCAAGTGCCCTATATTGTACAGCTGCACAGCGGTGAGTGGGACATGATAACAGCATGGAAATTAAAAGATGGTTATTCGTCGATGGAATGGGAGTTGACAGAAGATGGAGTAAAATGGATGAGCGCATTTATGAAGCAAGAAGGTAAAGAAAAATCAAAAGAAATTAGGGATGAGTTTAATAGTTTAATTCAAAGATCTAGCCATGTAATTGGTTATCATCCTACGGATATTAAAGAGTAATAGCAATTCTACTAAGTTTCTTCCCACTCAGTGAAATTTAAAAGGCTTAGAGGCACAGGTTCACAGTGCCAGACTGAACCTAAGCACCTATATCCATGTAGGCAAGGCATTGAATTAATTGAAGATGATAGTTTATTTTAGACAACTACTCTTGCGTTGTTCTAATGACTCACATCCCTGTGAGAACCTTATCGAAATCAATAGCGCGGCCTGTAAGCCTTTTAAAATCACTCTTCGGGAGCTTAATATACTTGGTATAACTCATAATCATTACCCATCTACCTTAGTGGGTTTAAGATGGCTAAGTTATTGCCAAACAATGAACTTTCATTACCACGACAAACGACAAAACGCCTTGCTTAAAGTCTTAAAACCTCAGCTTTTACTTGTCTTGTCGCCATTTCGGCATGTTTTCCTATAACCTTTTAACTTCAACAACATCATCTAGTTGTTTTAATTTCGCCAATAGCCGGCTTAACACTTCATGATTAGCGACTTCTACCTTAATGGTCATGCTCATACTTTGTTTAGCATGATCGGTATGACTTTCAATACCAATAATACTTACCCGCTCGTTAGAAATAATGGTCGAGATATCCCTGAGTAAACCTTGACGATCGCCACCAATAATATTAATACTGACTTGGTAACTTTTATTGTTATCAGAGCCCCACTGCACTTCCACTTCACGCTCGGGTTGTTGTTCTAGCGCATTAGCCAGTTGTTCACAGTCAAGGCGATGCACTGAAATACCGCGCCCTTGAGTGATAAAACCTGAAATTTCATCACCGGGTACCGGATGACAACATTTCGCCATATGGGTTAGTAAGTTACCAACACCTGAAACCGTAATACCATTATTGTCTCCGCTTTGATCATCGGCTTGCTGAGGTTGTTTAATTAAACTCTGAGGGTCAATTTCTTCTTTCGGTTTTAACTTTTCATTTTGCTGCTGTAAAAAGTTTACCACTTGCAATAAGCGTGCATTACCTGAGCCAATGGCGGCAAATAAATCATCATTGGTGGTTAAATTAAAACGCTCTGTTGCCGCTGATAAATCCACTTTAGCTAGAGACAACTGTAACTTCGCTAGAGCCGTTTCTAGCATCTCTTTACCGGCAGCAAGGTTTTTATCTCGATCGAGTAAGCGAAAGAAATGCTGAACCTTAGCCCGAGCACGTGAGGTATGAAGATAATTTAGGCTTGGGTTAAGCCAATCTCGACTAGGGTTGAGGGTCTTACTACGTAAAATTTCAACTTTATCACCCGTTTGCAGGGTATGAGTAAAAGGTACAATACGACCAAATACTTTGGCACCAATACAACTATGGCCGACATTAGAGTGAATATAGTAGGCAAAATCTAACGGTGTCGAGCCACTAGGTAAATCGACCACATCACCACTGGGGGTAAAAACATAAATACGATCTTCAAATACTTGGCTGCGTAGTTCATCAAGTAGCTCGCCACTTTCTGAAACATCTTCTTGCCATTGTAGTATTTTTCTTAACCAACTCACTTTTTCATCAAAGCCGGAAGTTTTACCGCTGGCATTACCTTCTTTGTATCGCCAATGCGCTGCAACCCCTAACTCGGCATCATCATGCATTTGTTGCGTTCTAATTTGCACTTCAATTGCTTTACCTTCGGGGCCCAGAACGACAGTATGAATTGACTGATAACCATTGCTTTTCGGTGTAGCAACATAATCATCAAATTCTTTCGATAAATGTTTCCAACTGGTATGTACTAGGCCTAATGCGCCATAACAACCTTGAAGTTCATCAACAATAATACGTACGGCACGGACATCGAATAACTGTTCAAAATCCAGCGACTTTTGCTGCATTTTTTTCCAGATACTATAAATATGCTTTGGACGCCCATAGACCACGCCTTTAATACCCGACGATTGTAACTGTTGAGATATATTACCAACAAAATCAGCCATATAACGTTCTCTTTCGAGACGAGTTTCATCAAGCTGTTTAGCTATTTTTTTATAAACATCGGGGTGAAGATAGCGAAATGACAGGTCTTCTAACTCCCACTTTAATTGCCCTATACCTAACCGGTTAGCGAGTGGCGCGTAGATATTACTGGTTTCTTTGGCGGCTAAAACACGAGTTTCTTCATCACTATTTTTAACTAGACGTAGGTGACATAAGCGTTCAGCTAATTTGATAACGACTGCGCGCACATCTTCGACCATAGCCAAAAGCATACGGCGGATATTATCAATTTGGTTAGCACTAACTTTGCTGGACTGTGATTGCTGTAAAGCCTTAATCGCTTCCATTTGGCCTACACCTTTGCACAATAAATAGATTTGTTGTGAAAAGTTTTCTTCAATATATTCTAAGCTTATACAATTATATTCATATAATGGACAAATGAATGCTGCGCATAATGAGTCAGTATCGAGATTCAAAGCCGAGAGAATTTCTACCATCTCTAAAGATTTAGTCTGGCAAGGCGTCGCATCATCAAATAAATCATTCACTTGATGATATAGCTTTTCTAATGCAATTTTTTTATCGTGTTCTAATTCGAGCCGACCTAACCATTGCTCAAAACTTGCTTCCGACATTTGATGTGACTTACGCACAGAAACCATGAAATTCACTACCTCCGATTCAATTTTAACCGTTTATTTTGATAAAACAGCAACCGACTTATAAGCTAAACATTACCATAGTTTCAACATGCTTTGTTTGCGAAAACATATCCATTAAGGCAATTTTTTCAATTTTATAACCGTGGTCAATAAGTAACTTAGCATCTCGCGCCAATGATGCTGGGTCACAACTAACATAAAGCACTTTTTCAATATTAAAGTTCAGTAGTTGCAATAAGGCTTGGTATGCTCCTGCCCTAGCTGGGTCGAGTAACACTTTAGTATATTTTTGCTTAGCCCAGTGATGCGCTTGCCAATCACTGTTCAAATCAGCTTGATGAAATTGACAATTAGTCATGCCATTCTTTTCGGCATTATCTTGGGCTTTATCAACCATAGATTGAACACCTTCAATACCAACCAACTGACTGACTTGCTGTGCGATAGGTAAACTAAAATTACCTAAACCACAAAATAAATCCAAAACAATATCTTGAGCATTTAAAGCTAGCCATGCTTGCGCCTGTTCAACCATCTGCTTATTGACACCATGATTAACCTGAATAAAGTTATTAACCGAAAATTCAATCTTGATAGTATCGGTTAATTGATAAAATAGTACGCTATATTCACCCAACGCGGAAATGCTTTTACCGTCATCGATATAGATTAAATAACTATTTTTGTTAGCAAAATTTTGCCATTGTTTTTTATCTTCAGCAGTTAATTTAACTAATTGGCGTACCACAACAACATTTTTATTGCCGGCAATAACTTCAATATGACCAACGGCATTTTTTCCAGACAAGGACGGTAAAAGTAATTTCAATTCAGTAAAAATATTAGCAAAAGCAGCCACGAGTACTGGACAAGATTTAATTTCTGTTAGGTGGCTGCTCTCACGCTGACGAAAACCAATGATCGGCGTACCACGTTTATCATATTGCACCCCTATTCTTGCTTTACGACGATATTGCCAAGGCTGACTAACAATATGGTTTTGCCAAGGTAAATCTTGGTTTAAAGCTTGGCGTGCAAACAATTGCTTAATTTTATCTTGTTTATATGTCAGTTGATGCGGGTAATCTATATGTTGTAGGTTACAGCCGCCACATTGAAAGTAATGCCGACATTTAACTTCAGCGCGGGCTTCACTGGCGGTAATAATATTGATTAACTTGGCTTTTGAAAATTTACTTTTTTGCTGATAAACCTTCACCTCCACCGTTTCATTAGGCAATACGCCTTCAATAAAAATGGGCTTTTTATGATGAAATGCAACGCCACAGCCCTGCTGATCAAGACGGGCAACGGTTACGGTTAAGTTTTGTGGTATTGTTGTTTTTTTAGCGCTTGCTTTAAAAAAATTTGCCATAGCTATCTTAGTTTGCCATCAAAGAGCGGCATAAATGATTCATTTGCCGCCATAGTGAACGATTATCTATTTGGTATTAGTCTAATATGTGCCATTATAGAGTTATTAACCCAATGATTTTACACTAAAGCTCAACAAAAAATGCATAAAATAAGCCTGAAAGATTGGGTAATTTTACTTACGATCGTACCAACGACCATAATCAGTTTAATTGTTGCAGGTTACTTATCTTATAGTCGCTATAGCGAGCTCGATCAGTTCATTTATCAACGAGCCACAAGCATAATAGCACCGCTTGCTATCAGCAGTGCGACACCATTATTAGAAAAACAACGCGATAATTTAAGAACACTGATTGGTTTTAGCCATCGTAGTCAATCTGATATCATCAAAAGTATTGCTATATTCACCAAAGACAACCAAGTTTTCGTCACCAGTGCTTATCACGGCGATGCCCATACCCTGCGGGTAAAGGCTGGCCAAAGCCTACCCAACCGAATCATTTATGATGACTATGATGATTACCTTATTTATCGCGCCCCGATTATTGATGAATTTACCGCACAAACTAACAACTCAAGATTGAATACTGATATTAACAGTGATGTTATTGGCTATATCGCCATACAAATTGATAAAAGCAGTATTAAATATGCGCAGCAGCAACTATTAGTCAATGCTTTTTTTATTGTTTTAGTGGGTATAATCATCAGTGCCTTATTTGCCTACAAGCTCATTAAAAGTGTTACTCGTCCGATTTCATCTATGGTATTGGCGATAGATCGTATTAGAGAAGGAAAAATAGAAAGCCGTATCAGTGGCCAGTTATTTGGTGAGCTGAATTTTTTAAAAAATGGTGTCAATGCCATGGCACAATCTCTAGGGGATTACCAAGATGAGATGCAGCGTAGTATTGATCAAGCCACTATCGATCTGCGCGAAAGTTTAGAGCAATTTGAAATTCAAAACGTTGAACTCGACATAGCAAAACGCAAGGCTCAGGATGCAAACAAGGTAAAATCTGAATTTTTAGCTAACATGAGCCATGAACTACGCACGCCGCTTAACGGTGTTATTGGCTTTACGCGGCAAGTATTGAAAACACCTTTGAGCGACACCCAGCGCGATCACTTACAAACTATTGAACGTTCAGCAGGTAACTTGCTATCAATTATTAATGATATTTTAGACTTTTCTAAACTTGATGCCGGTAAAATGGTCATTGAAAATATTCCATTCTCAATTCGCGAGTCTGTAGAAGAAACCTTAACGTTACTTGCACCCAGTGCCCATAAAAAGAATATCGAGTTATCTTTACGCGTTAGTCCTCTGTTACCCGACTCACTTATTGGTGACGCGATGCGTGTTAAGCAAGTCATGGTTAACTTAGCGAGTAATGCGATTAAGTTCACCGATAAAGGCTCTGTTGATATTAATATTGAAGGTAGTGTTATTGCCCAAAACCTTTATAAAATAAAAGTTACGGTCCAAGACACTGGCATAGGTATTCCGAACCAACAACAACATTCTATCTTTGAAGCTTTTGGTCAAGGGGATAAAAGTGTTACCCGTATCTATGGTGGAACAGGGCTAGGTTTAGTTATTTCACAACGATTAGTATTAGAACTACGTGGCAGTATTGGTTTTGAAAGTATCGAACATAAAGGCTCAACTTTTTGGTTTACTTTCCAATGTGAAGTCAATCCAATACCCACTTTACAATTACCTACTCCAGAATGCCTAAAAGATAAAACAATTTTATATTATGAGCCTCATGCGGCAAGTCGATTAGCCACAGCTGAAATCTTAGCTAGTTGGAAAATGAAAATGACCTGCATTTCTCAAGCTGATGAAATAGATGACTTACTGACCAATAAAGAACAATTATCGTCATTTGATTTTGCCCTCATTGGTCATGATGTAACACCATCAGCCCTTAATGACGTGAAAAAGCTAATTTTTACCATTAAAGAGCTTATTCCTTCAATACATCTCGCCATTAATAGCAACTCTCCAAGTTTACACGAAGCCTTAATTTCCAGTGGCGCAAAAACCTGTATTAGTAAACCGATAACAATACAACGTTTGAGTAAAACCCTAGTACCGAAAGCCACAGCAGAGCCTACTAACATAATTCAGCTACCAGAGCATAAAGTGCCGATAAAAGTGCTGGCTGTTGATGATAATGAAGCAAATTTAAAGCTTATCCGTGAGTTATTGCTCGAACAAGTAACTGAAGTTGTCACGGCGACAGACGGCGCTCAAGCAGTAGAATTATGTCGACATGAAAAATTTGCCCTGATATTTATGGATATACAAATGCCAGTACTTGATGGTATTTCCGCCTTGGCTATTATTCGTCAACAAACACTTAATGAGCACAGTCCAATAATCGCCGTGACTGCACATGTTTTCGGGGAAGAAAAAGACAAACTACTCGACAATGGTTTTGACTCATTTGTAACTAAACCTATTGATGAGGCTATGTTACACCATAGTATTTATGAGTATTGTGATTCAACCTTACTCGCCAATCGTCCTAAAGTCATTACGCCGTCTGCAGAGCCTATTATCAATTCAAGGGTTAAAATTATTGATTGGACATTAGCACTACAAAGAGCGGGACAAAAAGCAGCTTTGGCTAAGGATATGTTTGTTGGCTTGGTTAACAGCTTACCTGAAAGCAAAGCAAATATTTCAGAAGCTCTTATCTCTCAAGATATTGAACAACTAAAAGTATTAATCCACAAACTTAATGGCGCATGCTGTTATTCTGGCGTACCAAATTTAGCTAAAGTAACTCATGAGCTTGAAACAGAGTTGAAACGTGGTATTGCCTTAGATGATTTGGAGCCAGAGTTTTTTGAATTTTTTGAACAAATAGATTTAGTACTTGAAGATGCTGATGCTTTTATTAAAAAACTCGAAGCTGAACAGCCGAAATTCAGATAGGTATACCGGTAAGTATGTGTTTTGCAGAAGTTAGCGAATCTTGATATTTGGTGAAGTATTAATATCACCATCTTCAGTGATCACGGCAACACCTGAATTACAGGTTAACACCGCTAAACTGTGGCCATGCTCATTACGAACAAAACAAAGCTCATAACCAAACTTACCTAAGCTACTTGCAGAAAACTTTTGTGCTAGTGAAAGCTTAGACCACCATAGCGATTGTTCGGGTGGCTCTTGGCGTCTTTCGACAATAGGTTGCTTTTGCGATTGCATATCTACTCCTAAATTCAAATTTGCTAACTAACAATTTCACTAAGCTTCATTTAAGTATAGAACAGATATTATTTCTAGTGTTTAATTTTTATTAAAGCGAGTTTAAATCCGACAATTCAACCGCTAACTTAACACTCATTACTGTGATAAAACGACAAAGGCAGTGGCATATTTAACTTCATCAGAAAGTGAAATATGCCAAGTATTAGCCCCTAAGTTTTTAGCTAAAGTTAAGGCTTGTGAACTCAATTCAAGTGTAGGTTGGCCACTAGCTAAAGAAACAATATCAAAATATTGAAATGATACGCCTGCTGCAATACCTGTACCGAGCGCCTTAGCCGCAGCTTCTTTACCAGCCCATCGTTTCGCGAGGAAACGTTCAGGCTGTTTTAAAGTAATGTAAAGTTGGTATTCTCGCGTCGTTAAAATGCGTTTTGCTAGGCGCTGCTGAGCATTATCAGACATTTTCGCAATGCGCCTAATATCAACAATATCAGTACCAATACCAACTACAGACAAACTTAAATCCTTACTATAATTAACTTACACTAAACCACGCGCTTCAAGCATTAGTCGTTTCATGTCTCGAATGGCTTTATCTAAACCATCAATGACCGCACGAGCGATAATTGCATGACCAATATTAAGCTCAATAATTTCAGGTATCGCAGCAATGGGCTTAACGTTAAAGTAATTAAGTCCATGACCGGCATTAACCTTCAAACCTAAAAAGTGAGCATATTCAATGCCCTCAACTAAGCGTGCAAGTTCTTGCTGCTGCTCTGCTTCATTTTTTGCTTCAGCATATTGGCCGGTATGAATTTCAATATAGGTAGCTTTACTGATCACTGCAGCATCAATTTGCTTTTTGTCAGCATCAATAAACAAGCTAGTTTGTATACCAGCCTCAGCTAAGCGAGCTACAGCTGCATTAATTTTATCCTGCTGCCCAGCAACATCTAAGCCACCTTCGGTGGTTAATTCTTCACGCTTTTCTGGCACCAAACAACAAAACATCGGTTTTACTTCACAGGCTATATCCAACATTTCATCGGTAACAGCCATTTCAAAATTCATCCGTGTATGTAAAGTCTGCTTTAATAGATAAATATCTCTATCTTGGATATGACGGCGATCTTCACGTAAATGGACGGTAATACCATCTGCACCGGCATGTTCTGCTACTGAGGCAGCATAAACAGGATCCGGGTAGTTTGTGCCGCGTGCTTGTCGTAAGGTGGCAATATGGTCTACATTTACGCCTAGTAAAATATCTTTCATACTCAATCTCTCATCTTGTTAACTACGCAACTTACTATCATAGCCTGCGCTAAAGATTGTCAATGCTTCTCTAGCGGCTATTTTTCCTTATTTCTACGTTTAATTCATTTGTAATAGACCCGCTATTGACGTCTAAATTAAGCAAAACTATCAAGCTAGAAATATAACTCACTATTTTGAATTGTAATTAATTTTTATAAAACAATCAGGTTAGCATAAATTTTCTTAAAACATCGGCTTCAGCACAACTACACTTTCTTGCTAAATAATTTTCGACTATTTAACGGCACACCACCAAGCAAATGATTAATAACTTGTCTCATCAAACTCTTAAAGGTCATTAAAACTGCTGCCTGAGATAAGTCTCGTTCTGCAATAGCTTGTAAATGCCAACGACTATAACAAGGCTGTTTTAATTTCGTGTAGGCAGGAATAAAACCGTCATCAGGTAGATAATAAAAGCTTTCGGCACTATGTTCAAAAACTAATGAAAAATCAAAGGATACACCCAGCTCCTCCATTAGCATCAATTCAAATTCTCGCAAGCAAACTTCAATGTTACTTGCTTGTGCTAATAATTTTAAACTGGTTTGATATTGTTGAAAAAGCTCGCCGCAGGCAATATTGTCTCCGAGTAATTTAACCAAGAGTTCATTAATGTAAAAACCACTAAAAAGCGCATTCTGCTTTAATAGAAAAGATTTTCCTATCGGCTCTACTCGGCTTAGGTTTTTTAAACTGTAATTGCCTTTCAACGTAACGTTAATCGGTAAAAAGGGTTGTAATAGCGCCTTTCGACTCGACTTAGTGGAATGACCAATGTAACTTAACGCCGCTATTTTTCCGTCATGCTCCGTTAACAAATCAATAAGCAACTGATTTTCTCGATAAGGTCGAGTATGGAGCACAAAAGCTGATTGCGTAATTTCTTGCATTTAAGTTACATTTTCACCTAGAAGCACAAGCTGACGCTTGGAGAAAGCTCCAGCTTGTTATAGCAACTAACCAGAGTAGTCATCGCCGTAGCCTAAGCTTCTTAATGCTCTTTCGTCATCTGCCCAGCCCGATTTGACTTTCACCCACGTTTCTAAGAAAACTTTACGTTCAAATAAACTTTCCATATCACGTCTTGCTTCTTGACCAATGACTTTTAGTTTTTCGCCTTTGTTACCAATAACCATGCGTTTTTGGCTGTTTCTTTCAACAAGCACTAAAGCATTAATATGCAAAATACCTTTTTCATCAATTTTAAATTGTTCTATTTCAACGGTGGTTGAATAAGGTAATTCATCACCGGTAAAGCGAATAAGCTTTTCACGGACAATTTCTGAAGCCATAAAACGGCTAGAGCGATCGGTAATATAATCTTCAGGAAACCAAAAGTCACCTTCAGGTAGTGCGTTAAAACAGATCTTTTTAATCGCATCGACGTTTTCACCTTTACTGGCTGAAATAGGCACAATATCAGCAAAGTTGTGCATAGCACCTAGCTTTTGTAGATGTGGCAACAAACTATCTCTATCTTGTATATTGTCAATTTTATTAACCACTAACACACAAGGCGCACCACTATTTTTAATTTTAGTCAGTACCATTTCATCATCACTGGTCCAGTGCGTACCTTCAACGAGAAATACAATGGTTTCCACTTCTGCCAAAGTACTACTTGCCGCACGGTTCATCAGACGATTAATTGCGCGCTTTTCTTCTGAATGTAAGCCTGGAGTATCCACTAAAACCGCTTGGTTATTAGCTTCAGTTAGAATACCTAAAATTCGATGGCGTGTCGTTTGTGGCTTGCGTGAGGTAATGCTCACTTTCTGTCCAAGCAAACTATTCAATAATGTAGATTTACCAACGTTTGGGCGGCCAACAATAGCGATAAGACCGCAATGATTTTGTTTTGTTGTCATGATTTAATTATCAACTTAAATGTCGAACAAGCTATTTAGCTTGTTCGATTAATGCTAAAACCTGCAAAGCAGCAGATTGCTCAGCTTTGCGTCGGCTACTGCCTTTAGTAATCACTTCCTTCTCAAGTACGCTTGTTGTACAACGTACAGTGAACTGCTGATTATGTGATTGCCCCGTGGTGTTAATTACGTCATATTGCGGCAAAGGTATTTTTCGCCCTTGCAAATATTCTTGTAAGCGTGTTTTTGGGTCTTTTTGTTCATTGCCTGGTTTGATATCAGCTAAACGCTGTTCGAACCAATTAAGTATAAGCGCCTGACATGTTGCTAAGTCAGAATCTAAATAGACCGCACCAATAATCGCTTCAATAGCATCTTCGAGAATAGAGTCTCTTCGATGACCACCACTTTTTAATTCACCAGGTCCGAGAATCAAGTATTGACCTAACTCAAAACCACGACCAACCTCAGCTAAAGTAACACCTTTAACTAAACTTGAACGCATACGAGTTAAATCACCTTCGGCATGCTTTGGAAATTTTTGATACAAAGAATCAGCAATAACAAAGCCTAAGATCGAATCCCCTAAGAATTCTAGACGCTCGTTATGAGACCCTTTAGCGCTTCGATGTGTCAACGCTTGTAATAATAGCTTAGGCTCTTTAAAGCTATAGCCTATTTTTTTAGTTAATCGCGCGATGGCTGCTGGGTTGTGTAACACGGTTATTCAATTCCACCAATTCTAGAAAGGCGTACGCCGGTTGGGATCCAAGTAGGCAAGAAGTCAGCTTCGGTACGTTCAAAGTCAAAACTCATCCAAATCGCTACTGCTTCACCTACTAAATTTTCTTCTGGTATAAAGCCCCAGAAACGACCATCGGAACTATTGTCTCGGTTATCACCAAAAGCTAAATAATGTCCTTTAGGAACCAAAAACTCATCTTGTTTAGTGCCTGATTGAAAACAGATATTTCCTTCAGCTACACTACAAAAGTATGCTGCTTGCTGTTGTGCAGATACAGTATCATCAAGCAAAATATCATGAGTTTTATTTGGCATTTTAGCGGTATAACGTGTTAATCCGTATGCTTCATCTTCACTATTCAGTTCTTGAATCACTTGTTCAAATTTAGGGCATTCTTTGTCAGCATCTTGACAGGCGGCCTGAATATATAGCTTTTTATTACGATAAACAATTTTATCACCAGGTAAACCAACAACGCGTTTTATAAAATCGATTTTTGGTTGTACCGGATACTTAAAGACAATAACATCACCGCGTTCTGGTAAACCCACTTCAACAAACTTATGTCGAGCGACCGGATCGCGTAAACCATAGTTAAATTTATTCACTAAAATAAAGTCACCATCAAGTAACGTTGGCATCATAGAGCCAGACGGTATTTGAAACGGTTCATAAATAAACGAGCGTAAGATCAAAACAAAAGCGATAACCGGAAAAATTTGTACTGGTGTATCAATGTAAACAGGAGCTTCAAGAATTTTTTCAACGACTCCTTCGCTTAAATCACTTTCACATTGTGCTTGCGCAGCAACCAGTTTAAGTTGTCGTTGTGGTGCTAAATAAAATTTATCGGCCAGCCAAATAATACCGCTAATTGCGGTAACTATGACTAAAAGTATCGAAAAGTAAACTGCCATATTATTCCTACTGTCTTTTTAATTAACTAAATTCGCTTAACTGCATATACATAAATATGCTTAGTTAATTAATTTTCTAATTTAAGTACGGCTAAAAACGCTTCTTGTGGAACTTCTACATTACCGACTTGTTTCATACGTTTTTTCCCATCTTTTTGTTTTTGTAGTAATTTTTTCTTACGAGAAATATCACCACCGTAACATTTAGCCGTTACGTTCTTACGAAGTTGCTTAACCGTAGTACGAGCAATTACGTTGTTACCGATAGCTGCTTGAATAGCAATATCGAACATTTGACGATGAATAAGCTCTTTAAGCTTTTCAACTAACATGCGACCACGTGGTACTGAATTCGCGCGATGCGTGATCATAGCTAGCGCGTCAACACGATCACCATTGATCATCACATCAACACGTACCATATCTGCCGCTTCAAAACGGACAAAATGATAATCAAGCGAAGCATAGCCACGACTGGTTGATTTTAATTTATCAAAGAAATCCATCACCACTTCAGCCATCGGTAACTCATAAGTTACTGCCACCTGATTACCGTGATAAATAATATCTTTTTGTACACCACGTTTTTCAATACATAAGGTAATAACATTACCTAAGTGCTCTTGAGGTACCAAAATATTGGCTTGCACAATCGGTTCACGAATTTCTTCGATATTGTTTGTCGCAGGCAAGTCACTCGGGTTATCAATTGAAATAATATCGCCATTGGTACAAGCTATTTCATAATTTACCGTTGGTGCTGTCGTGATCAAATCAAGATCGTATTCACGGGCGAGACGCTCTTGAACAATCTCCATATGCAACATGCCCAAGAAACCAATACGGAAACCAAAACCCAGTGCAGAAGAGTTTTCTGGCTCAAAAAATAGCGACGCGTCATTTAAACTTAATTTATTTAAGGCATCACGAAAGTTCTCATAATCATCTGAACTGATCGGAAAAATGCCGGCATAAACTTGCGGCTGAACTTTTTTAAAGCCTGGTAAGGCTTTATCTGCTTCTTTTTTAAGAATAGTAATAGTGTCACCCACTGGTGCACCATGAATTTCTTTAATACCGGCAATAATAAAACCTACTTCACCCGCTTTTAATATGCCCGTATCCGTTTGCTTCGGCGTAAAAATGCCGACTTTGTCAATAATATGGTTTTGTCCGGTCGACATCACCACCATTTTATCGCCTTTTTTCACCTGACCGTTCATGATTCTAACCAATGACACTACACCTTGGTAGTTATCAAACCATGAATCAATAATAAGCGCTTGTAGTGGCGCATCTGGATCACCTTCTGGTGCAGGAATATTTTCCACTATAGTTTCTAAAACATCTTCAATACCGATACCGGTTTTAGCTGAACACTGCACAGCGCCGGTTGCATCAATACCAATGATATTTTCAATTTCTTCACTAACGCGTTCAGGGTCTGCTTGTGGCAAATCGATTTTATTCAAAATAGGAATGACTTCCAATTCCATTTCAATCGCGGTGTAACAGTTCGCTACAGTTTGTGCCTCAACCCCTTGTCCGGCATCAACAACAAGCAAAGCACCTTCACATGATGCTAAAGAGCGAGATACTTCATAAGAAAAATCAACATGGCCTGGTGTATCGATAAAGTTTAATTGATAAATTTCACCATCTTTCGCTTTATAGTCCAAAGTAACACTTTGCGCTTTAATGGTGATGCCACGCTCACGTTCAATATCCATTGAATCAAGTACTTGGGCTTCCATTTCACGTTCTTGTAGACCACCACAATGTTGAATTAGACGATCAGACAATGTTGATTTACCATGGTCAATATGGGCAATGATTGAAAAGTTACGTATGTGCTTCATTTTTAAAGGTTTCTTCCGTCATTGTAGCAGATTTATTCTCTGAGGAGCCTGCTAGAGTACCACAAAGCAGCTTCTATACTTTGATTAGCATTTGATGGCTTTTGAATGGTTTAATAAAATTCTTAGCATTATAATCGAAATGATTGGCGATTGCTCGCCTTTGTTTTATGTCACTAGATAAGCGTTCAAATGAAGGATTTTATCGTATTAAAAGACATTTTTGAGACCTTTATTTCTTAAACGGCATAATTAATAACATCAGTAATGAAGCGTTCGAATTTTTCGCTGGCCACTCTTTAAGACCAATATCTAAGTCTTCATCACTTTTTTGCGCTTGTGACTTATAACTGCCAAACATTCTGTCCCACCAACTAACGCTAAAACCATAGTTACTATTGGTTTCGTTTACGACCTGGCTATGATGAATACGATGCAATACTTGGGTAATAAGTATGGTGCGAAGTGGCAGCTCTAACCAACGTGGTAGTCGAATATTCGCATGATTGAACAGGGCGAAACCATTAAGGGCAACTTCAAAGATAATCACCGCAGTAGCGGGCACACCTAGTATCAGCACAGCTAAAGCTTTCAATATAATACTTAAGGCTATTTCAACCGGATGGAAGCGTAAGCCCGTGCTGGCATCGATATGACTGTCAGCATGATGAACCTTGTGAAAACGCCATAGCATAGGCACAAGATGAAAAATTCGATGCTGCCAATAAATCATTAAATCTAATAACAAAACACTGAACGTAATACTGAGCCAGGTCGGTAAGTTAATGATATTAAAAAGGCCTATGCCCTCTGTCGAGGCATATAAGGCGATACCGGCAACGCCAATAGGAATTAATAATCGGGCGACGATAGACGATAAAATTAATAGCGAAAAATTGCCTAACCAACGTACAGGTTTCGTTAGTTTACTTTTTCGCGCTGGAAAACAGCTTTCCAGCACGAGCATGACTAATAAAATAGTGAAGAATATACTGAGACGAAAACTGGCATCGGTCATTTATTTATCTGCTCCAGATATTTCTGTGTCAGTACTTGGGCTGGCAACGTCGGCTTGGTCTAGATTGTGCGCTTTTAGCGTGTGATAGCCGCCATAAACTCGTGTAACAATAGTGATGCCAGCAAAGAAAGCAAAAGCATAAGCGAGTTCAGAAAAATACTGCGGCCATAAACAAAAGGCGACAAAGATAAGAATGGTTTCGGTGCCTTCGGTCAAGCCGTTTAAATAGTAAAAACTTTTGTAAGCGAATTGTGGTTTGTCTAAATTGAATTTTTCTGCCGGAATTGCAAACGCTAAAAAGCTTGAACCTGTGCCAATAAATACCGCTAATAATACGGCAGCAGCTAAAGCATTTTGCTCAGGGTTCGCCAAAGCAAAACCTAATGGGATGGCAGCGTAGAATAAAAAATCTAGGCAAATATCTAAAAAGCCACCGGCACTGGTACTGTTGTTTTGATGGCGAGCTAGCGCGCCGTCTAAACCATCGAGTATGCGGTTTAAAACAATAGCGGTTAAGGCGAAATACCATAGATTTAAAGCCAATAAAGGCACCGCTAACATGCCAATGATAAAGCCAAATACCGTTAGTTGATCTGCAGTTACTTGGCGTTTATCTAATAAACTCACGATAGGTTGTAATAAGGGTCTTATAACGGGAGTGATATATTTATCTAGCATAGATCTTCTTCTTACTTATGTTGTGCTTCTATTGTGTTTAAATTTAAATCTAGGACTAAAACTAAAACCTGAGCTACGTTCATGCTGTCATTAAGTTGCCGACAAATGAATAACTTTACCATTAGCCGCTATAGCGTCTGATTCATCATGGGTCACCATAATAGCAGGTAATTGGTATTGTTTGATTTGCTCAAATACTAACTGACGAGTTTCTTGGCGTAATTGGCTATCTAATTTACTAAAGGGTTCGTCCAATAGTATCGCCTTAGGCTCACTAAGTAATACCCGTAATAGTGCGACACGTGCTTGTTGTCCACCAGATAAACTGTCAGGTTGACGGTTGTCTAAACCGGCTAAACCAACTTCAGCCAGTGCAAAACTAATTTTTAGCGCACGTGCTTTTTTATCACCTTTGGGCATCGCAAAAGCAATATTCTCGGCTACTGACAAGTGCGGAAACAATAAAGCGTCTTGATACAATAAACCGATGTGGCGCTGGTAACTCGCCACTTGTGTTATATCACGGCCATTGAGATGAACACTGCCCTCAGCTTGAAAACCTTTCGGTAGCATACCGGTAAGCCAATTGAGCAATGTTGATTTTCCGCTACCAGAAGGACCCATGATGGTTAATACTTCCCCACCTTTTATCGTTTCATTTAGTGATAATAACGCGGCTTTATCGCGCATTATGGTTAGGTTTTCTAACTGGAGACTGTTGGTCTCAAAAGAATTGCTCATAGGTTAGCCTTGCTGATATATCTTGCTGTTTTATTATCGCGATTTGCCTGCGCTTTTTGTCTTTTTTGCCGTGTCGATACTAACCAAATAATAGAAAAAGCTATTGCGGGTAATAACATTTGTATTAGTGCATAAACCGCACTTGTCCGGCGACTGTCGCCATTGGCTAAGCTAACGGCTTCTGTGGTCACGGTATTAATTCGGCCTCCACCAACTAACAATGTAGGTAAATATTGGCTAAAACTAATGGCCAGCCCTAAGGCGCTCGCCATTAAAATTGGCATTAACAATTGCGGTAAACTCACCTGTAAAAATATTTTAACTGGTGAGGCACCTAAACTTGCGGCTACTTGTGCGTAGCGTGGATCAAGTCGACGATAACTGGTAGCCAAAGACAAAAATACGTAAGGTAAAACAAACAATAAATGTGCTAAAGCCACATTAATGAAAGTGGTTTTGCTGTGCAAGGTTTCTTGTAGCCAAACTAAGCCAAATAGAAAAGCAATACTGGGGATCATTAGCGGCAGATATATAATTAAACTGCTAAAGCGTGAAAGTTGAATGCCGTTTTGTTTTTCATATTCTAGGCTCAGCAAGGTTAAAATAACAGCTATGCTTGTGGCGACTAAACCTATAGACAGTGAATTTATCATTGGCGTTTGTACTTGCAACAAGGCTGATTGCCAATGTAACAATACCCATTGTTCAGGTAAGGCTAAGGGGAACTGCCAGTAGCCAGCAAATGACCAAAATACCAAACCAAGTAATGCTAAAGCAATCGAGCTGATCAGCAAAACAGTAAAAACATTGATGATTTTAGCCCATAAGGCATCACCATAGCTGCGCTGGCCATTACTTAAGCTTTTACAGCTTATCGCAAGTGTTAACCTTTCTAATAACCACCAAGTGATCAGCACAGACACGGTCACCAGCAATTGTAATAAGGCACCAGCAGATGCTTTGATACGCAAGCTTAAATCAACATCATGAAACCAATTCATAATTGCTACCGCTAAAGTTGGCGGCGTATTAGGACCAAGTATTAAAGGCATTTCTACACTGGCACTGCCGTAGGCGAGTATGGCTAATAGGGGCAAACGCATTAACGGATAAATGTTCGGAAATACCGCTTTGAAAAATGCAGTCATGGGATAGTAACCTAAGCTAAGCGCAAGACGGTATTGTGCGCGTAGTTTGATATTGAGATCTGGCTGAGCAATCGCACTTAAGGTCATTAGTAATAAAAAGGGTAACTCTTTTAACGTTAAGCCCATGATAATACTGATACCGTAGGGGTCGTGAGGCAATAACCAATCAATGGGGCTTTGCCAGCCACTTAACCAAGGTGAAAATAAGCGGGCGATCATGCCAGATGGCGTGATCAAAAAGGCAATCGCAATGGCTGCTGCCGCATGAGGAATAACTAAAATAGGTCCTAACAAACGCTGAATGCGTGCTAACCAAGGGCTATCAAAGTAATTCGCTAACAATAACAGTGTGATAGTAAAAGCAAGCAAGCCACTGATAAGGCTACTGAAAAAACTCAAGCCTATCATTTGTGTTATGCCCGGTGATTGCATTAATTGCTGAAAGCCTTGTACGCCAAATTGAGTTTTATCTAATGCTGGTAACCAACCAAATGCCGGTAAAATCACACCAAGCAAGCCGCCTAGTACTGGCAACACTAATATAGCGACCAATAATTTGGGACTGAAGCTTACGATGGCATTAAAAAGCCTGTCGTGCATTTTCGTGTTGCTGGTTAATGGTTTATTCATGCGTTATTGCGCCCCATAACGTTTTAGCCATTCACGGCTTATGAGCTTTGACCAACTAGGATGTGGCTCACTTAACGCGATGATTTTGCTGCTGACAGGCAGTGCACTCGGATGTTGTTGATCAGTGCGAAACATTAATTGTTGTTGTGGACTTAATTGTGATACATCCAATACCGTGCTGTCGCCCCACATTGTCGCTTGTTGCTTTTTAGCTTGTGCCTCAACACTGAGCATAAAATTGGCCACGACTTTCGCAGCATGGCTATTACTCGCGTTATAGGGAATAGCGACAAAATGGATATTACTTAAGCTACCATCTTCCATAACAAAGCTGCGGGTATTTTCAGGTAAGTTATAGCGATCAACTGATGCAGGGATTTGCGCAGCAGCAAAAGTAAAACCGAGATTTATCTCACCGTCACCAACTAGCCTTTGTAATGCCGTGCCACTGGCCGCAAAATATTGTCCTTGATGCCATAAATTTGGATGTAATTCATCTAAAAATGACCAGAGAGCAGGTAATAAATCATCTTGGCTTTGCGGCGTTACTGCTTGATATAAAGTCGATTTCACTTGTTCACTTTTATCTTGGTTTAATGTGATCAACGCATACTTTAAAAAACTCAGTGATAAGAAATCTGGTGGTTTTGGGTAAGTAAAACGCCCTGGGTTTTTCTTTGTCCAAGTGAGCAACTGTTTAATATTTTTAGGCGCGTGACGAATACTGTTTTGATAAGAAACGGTTGGGGTTGCTAAGTTTTCGGCATTGCTACTCTTATCTGTTGCACTACTCTGATTGCGTGCAATGACTGGCGTATAATAAAAGGTTAACGATGCTTGTCCCCAAGGTGCTTCCATACCTTGAGTCGGCAAACCAAAATCACGGGTCATTGCCTCATTCTCACTTGGGTTTGTTAACGAGAAATTAGGCAATTGTGCAACCCAACCTTGCGCTAATAGTTGATACTTTGCCATAGATGCAAAGTTTTCGCCGTTGATCCAGACTAAATCGACTTGTCCTTGCTGATGATTGTCGGCAGATTTTTCTGCTAAAACACGACTAACGGCTTCACTGGTGTCGGTGAGTTTTACATGTTGTAATTGAATGTTATATTCTTGCTTTACTCGTTTAGCAAGCCATTGAATGTAGCTATTTATTTGTGGATCACCGCCCCAAGCGTGAAAGTAAACGGCCTTGTTTTTTGCTAGCTTTTCGAGCGAGTGCCACTCTTTTTGTGTCAGAGAATTATTAGCACTAGTTACTTCAGCCACAATATATTGTGCTTTGTTTTTATCCGCTGTAGCTTCTGCTTTATTTTCAGTGCTAATGCTAACATCTGTTGTAGAAACGCTCTTAAGCGAGTTGTTGGCGTAGCTTAATGATGCTGTCGACAACAAGGTAATAAACATTAAGGCAAAGCACAGACTAAGCCGTGTGGAAAGTTTTAATGTCGGCAGAAATAAGTTAGCCAAAAGTGCTTTTAAATCATGAGTTTTTTTTGTTTTTGGCATAAGCTTATCGATAGATTGAAGGGTTAAGCCAATGATGCTTTGATATGAACAACGCTGAAAAAGGCGAGTCGCCAAAGACGTCGAAAAACGACTCTTTTGGCGACTCAAACATCGATTAGAAAAATGCGGCGCTTTACCTAACGGCATTTAACGCCCAATCATAATTCAAGAAATTGGTATCGATATCTTCTGACGTTAATCGTGCTTGTTGCGCTGGTGTTAAGTTCAATGCTTCACCGTAGAGCAATACAAAAGCAGGTAAAGAGTTACTACCACGAAAGCCTTGTCTGAAGTCATCGCCATACCACTTAAAAATAGCGGAAAGCTCCATTGTATCTTCATTAAAACGATTCCGGCTTTTGTCGCTTAAAAAGCGTGTCGTTTGCTCAGTCAGCTGTTGCTCTAGTTCGTCAGCGCTATACGCTTCTTCACGCAAAGCAGGACAGCCAATGCTGGCGCAGTTAACGGCAAAATGAATACGTGGGTCAGCATATTTATTATCACCACGAATTAACTCATGCTCAATATTATCTAAGCTGCGTGTTTCACCAAGTAACACAATAAACTTCTTACTCCATGGCGAACTAAAAAAACTACCCAGATCTTTTATCGACTTAATATCAGGGTAAGCCGTTAAAATAAGCTCAACTGTCCATGCATTGTAAGCGTTGATCAAAAACGACAATTGCTGAGGTGCAGGCCATTGCTGAAATGTCTGCTTATCAATATTACCAAGCGCTGTTAAATAAGCCGTTAGCTTTGCATGATCTGTTTTCATGCCGGCATAATTTACTTGGCTTGAATGACCGTCATTAATTGGCAAAACGTGTTGAGTTAATAAAGCCTGCCATGGTTGATGCAAGGCTTCTTGCGCCGTTGTAACGGCGCTAAAAACGGTGCTCAGCAGCAACAACACAGCTAATGATAAAGATTTAGCCCTTGTCATTGCTAGTATTGCTGTTGACCGTGCTTTGTTTAAGTTAACCTTCGCTATTAAACTCTTCATGGCTATTAACCTCTTCTCCACGTGTGGAACTTCTCTAACCAGCTTAAAACGGTTTCTGGTGCATGATTACGCTTCCATTCACCTGCGGCGTATTTATTGCCTTCAGCCCACGTTGGGTAGCTGTGAATCGTGCCTAAAATTTTATTTAAGCCTAAACCATGCTTCATGGCTAATACGAATTCAGCAATTAAATCACCGGCATGTTCAGAGACAATAGTAACGCCAAGTATTTTATCTTTACCTTTAGGTGTGATCACTTTAATAAAACCATTGGCCGCACTATCGGTAATTGCTCGGTCCAACTCTTCAAAGTCAAAACGGGTAATTTCATAATCGATACCTTGTTCAATGGCTTCTTGTTCGTTAATGCCTACACGTGCAACTTCTGGGTCAATAAAGGTTGCCCATGGAATAACACGGTAATCGACCTTAAACTTCTTAAAGGTGCCAAATAAAGCATTAACTGCAGCGTACCAACCTTGATGAGCGGCAACATGGGTAAATTGGTAAGGACCAACAATGTCACCTGCGGCAAAGATGTTCGGGTATAAGGTTTCTAAATATTCATTGGTTTGAATAGTACGGTTAGTTTCTATTCCTAGCTCTTCAAGACCGTAGCCTTTCAAGCGCGCAGAGCGGCCAACAGCACATAGTAACTGGTCGTATTCAATGGCCATTTCTTCTTCTTGATCTGAACCTTGTTCGTGCTTAAGGTTTTTCACCATGATGAATTTTTTACCGTCACGTTGTTCACAACGCAAAGCTTGGTGCGAAGTTAAAATATTCACGCCACTTTTTTGTAATGATTGGCTAGCAAATTCAGAGACTTCAAGGTCTTCTCTGATCATGATGCGCTCAGCCATTTCAATTTGTATTACTTGTGAGCCCAAACGAGCGAAACTTTGCGCAAGTTCACTACCAATAGGACCGCCGCCTAAGACCACTAGTTTTTTCGGTGCAGTATCAAGTTTGGCAAATTCTGTCCATAAAGTGTCACTAGTCACATAACCACTAGTTTCAATACCTGGTAATGGTGGCACAAATGGACGAGCACCGGTGGCAATAACAATACTGCGAGCGGTTAATGTTTGCATGGTGCCATCGTTAAGCTTAATTTCTACCGTCCACGGATTAATTAATTTTCCGTAGCCTTTGATCACTTCTACACCTAAGTCTGTGTAACGTTCAACACTGTCGTGTGGTGCAATATCGGCAATCACTTGATGTACACGTGCCATCACTTTCTTAAAAGAAAACTGTGGCGTAGCGTTCTCTAAACCATAGTGTTCGCCATGGGTAATTTGGTCGACTATTTTTGCACTTTTAATGATTGCCTTACTCGGTACACAACCATAATTTAAACAGTCTCCGCCCATTTCGCCGGCTTCAATTAGCGTTACTTTTGCTTTAACGGCCGCAGCGATATAGCTTGTTACCAAACCACCAGCACCCGCACCAATCACCAATAGGTTACGGTCAAAGCTTTTTGGTTTTTGCCATTTTTTATAAACTTTACGTTGTTTAATTTTGTTAACAATCGCTTTACCAATAAGGGGTAATAGCCCAAGTAACACAAAAGAGAAAATGAGTTTAGCTGACAATATGCCAGATAAGCTGTTTATTTCTGCTAACTGTGTACCCGCGTTCACATATACCACCGTACCAGCGAGCATACCTATTTGACTAACCCAGTAAAACGTCCAAGCTTTTATGCCAGTAACGCCCATCAGTAAGTTAACTAAAAAGAACGGAAAAACAGGCACTAAACGTAAAGTAAATAGGTAGAAAGCGCCTTCTTTTTGCACGCCTTCATCAATGGCTTTTAAGCGCTCAGGGAATTTGCTTTTAATGCTATCGCGTAATAAGTAACGCGAGACTAAAAAGGCTAATAGCGCGCCAAGGCTTGAAGCGAACGATACCACGACAAAGCCTTCCACTAAGCCAAATAAAGCGCCTGCAGCTAAGGTTAAAATAGCGGCACCAGGTAATGACAGTGCCGCGACTAAAACATAAAGGGCAAAAAAGCCACCAACAACTAATAATGGTGATTGTTCGCGCCACTGGCCGAACTGATCCATTGAGCCTTTCAATCCCTCTAATGTCAGTAATTGATTAAGATCATAATGAAAAAACAAAGCCACAAGCATGATGGCAATAACTAATAATAGTATTTTCTTAAACATGAAAATTGTCCTTAGAAACTGTGTGTTAAAGTAAGTTTGGCATGAACAGGTAGTTCAGGAAAAACTAAGGTAGAGCCGAAATATCCGCCTTCAAATACCGGGCGCCAATTTTTCTGGTTAGTGACATTAGCAATATCGAAACGTAATTTAGTTTGTTCATTAATACGGTAACTCGTATTAATACCTAGTGTGTATTGATCACGTATATTGACCGTGGCTAAAAAATCCAGTGGATAACTTGAAGTATATAAAGCGGCAAAACCAGCTTGCCATGATTCCGTAAGGTAAATACCGCCGTTAACACTTAATGTTTGCTCAGGAATGCCTTGTACTCGTCGATCAGACGGAGCAAAGGCGGTAAAGTTTGGTGCACCTACGCTAGAACCTTGAATAATATCAGGGCGAGAGTTATCAAACGCATCAGCAATTTGGCCGGAGTTTTGACTGCTCGAAGAGTTATCGTAGCGAGCATCAAGGTAGCTATATCCTATGTTAAACCAATAAGGTGCAGCGTCATAAAACACTTGCAGTTCAACACCTTTGGTTTTTATACCGGTATTGCTGCCATCGCGATTACGTAAACTACGGCGTTGATTGAACACTGAACCATCAATGTACCAAGCGCTGTCATTTGGAATGTATTTAATGCCAACCTCATTTAGTGTGTTTTCAGTGGCAAAGTTTTGCTCACTAATTAAGTTATCAGCGCCAAGTGACGTGCCACCGGCCATACTATTTGAAGTTGCTTCGTTGTAACTTGTTGCTGCATAAACGGTTAAGTCAGCATTTAGCTTGTAATTAATGCTCGCTTGGCCAGAATGCAAGGTTTCATTGATGCTATCTCGTGCCGCTATTTGTCCGTTAGGAGCAATAGGATCGCGGGCTTCAACATCATAAAAATCAATACGGTAACCAAAGTTTGTCCGTAAGCGCTCGCTCCACTGGCTATCTTGCTGAATGGCAAAACCGGTTTGCCAGCTAGTTGAGTCAGTGGTATCTGATAACGAAAAATCGCCGGCGTTGTCATTATTAATATCATACTGACCACCCGGTGAGACAAATAAGCCAGGACGAAGTTCTACTAGTCTAGATTGCTGTTCAGCGGTCAATGGGATACGACGGTTTTCAAGTGAACCGATTAAATCAATAGGATCATCAGCTTCAGTGGTGAATTGGCTATAACCGCGTACTTTATTGTAACGCACGTCAAAAGCTAACGTGGTTTGCTGTTGGTTATTCCAGTCATTAATGAGTTCAAGACGGTTTTGCGCGGTATCAGCACCATCTATAATTTCTACAAAGCTATTTTGCGCAATTTCATCACGCGTTAAATGTTGATAATAGCTGGTGTTTTTTAAACGTATTTGGTCTGTTAATTCACGGGTATATATACTGTGAAGTAAGAAGGTCTTCGCTTCGTTTTCATTATCAGGATCGGTTAATACCGTACTACGAGCAATTTTTACTTGCCCTGTCGGTGATATTACAGCACCAACGCCAGGTACAGTACTACCATTAGGTTGTACACCTTGGCCTGTAATATAAAGTCCGTGGTCAATTAATGCTTGTGTTGGTCTATTAATCCCCGCATTGTCAGTAAATTCAACTTGGTATACTTCAAAGTTGATATCCCATGTACTTTGGCTGTCGGGTAATAAGCGAAATGCGGCATAAAAGCTGTCACTTTTAAAACTTGAATAATCATAAAAACTGCCATTATCAACATGTTCAGCGCTAATTCTAAAGCCACTTTCACCTTCAACAATCGGGGCAGCAATATCAAGTTGTGCACTGTATTGGTCCCAACGACCAGCGGTAAGTTTTACTTTCGCTAAGCTTTTGTCAGTTGATGCGCGTTTAGATTGTAGATTTACAAAGCCACCATTGCGTTGGCTACTACCAAACAATACCGGTGGCGCACCTTTGATCACGTCAAGTTGAGCTACTGAGTTAAATGATAGCGGTACACCAAAACCGTTATTACCAGCTTGACGGCGCATACCGTCTTGAAAAAGTTCACCTAATTGACCACGCAAAGTAGGTAAGCTTGGCGCGCCAAAGCCGCTGGCTGCATAACTACTTGGCGTAACCGCTAAAATGTCTTGTAAGTCAGTTATGTTTAACTGCTCCATCATTTCGCTAGTGATCGGCGTCATTGAACGCGCGATATCGGCTAAGCCTAAATCATCGCCAAATGGCCCATTGATCGCAGTATTTTTTGGAGAAAAACCATGATTGATAATACGTTGACCTGAAACCTCAATCACCTCAACATCCGTTTCTTCTGCACTGACAACTTGTCCGTAAAAAATAAGATAAATGCCAATAGTGATTGAACGGTATTTGCCATAAGAAAGAGAATTGATTTTCAATCTATCCATAAAAAACTGTTACTTTTGCCGTAATAAATATGATGATAGTTAAGACCAAGCTACATTGAAGTAAATTTCATTTTTTATACTAACGAGTAAAAATAAAATTATTGTTAAAAGCTAACTGACGCTACTCTGCTTTAGTTAAGACTAGCAACAATATCATTGAAAGTAGCTATCAGCCTTAGTTTAAATAATAGTAATATATGTTAATTGTGGCTTTTTTAAGAAAGGTATAAACGAGAAGAGCAAGCTAAGAGTCGAAATCAAGCTTGCTAACATTAGTTAATATTAACAACGCTAATTTTTTGTTCATCAACACGCAGAATTTTAGGTGCTAACTTTGTACAGTTTTCTGATTTATTTTGTTGTTTTTTAGCCAGCAGAAAACCAACAACACCACCCACTATAGCGAATAAAATAGCAAAAGCTTCATGGGCTAAATAATTTATATTGATCAAATACTGACCGCACCATGCAGCGATAATTAGCCCAAATAATGGCCATAAATATACTTGCAGTGCCGATGATAATAAAGCTGACTCATTTAAGCCAATAATAACTTTGTCACCTAATTGCAACGGCAGTGTTGAAATTAAATTCATCGAGAGTTTTTTTTGTGGAAATGCTTTTGCCACTTGACCACTGCCACAATTATCAACTTGCTGACAACCACTACAAGCAGATTTAATATCGCTAGTAACCGTAACCTTATTATCATTAATCGCCACAACAGTAGCTTGTTCTTCGATCATGGTGCAACCTGTGGTGTAAGCACAACTGAGTCGGCAATAGCTTTGGCCGTTTTCGCTGGAATTTTACCAACAACACTGACTTCAAAGCCATTAATAACTTGATTCAAAACAACTGTCGCACCATCCATCACATAGTCAGTCGCTCGTTGACTGCCTTCACTTGGGTTTACGTAAACTGAAACATCTATTAAACCATCAGTAAAAAGCATAAATTCAACGGCTTTCTTTGTCGCTGACATACGATGGCGATTAGCATTAATGCGATGAAAACCTTCTGGCAACCATTTCACTTGCCATTGTAATTCTTGCTCTTGATAACCCTCTGGAATTTCAATGGTTTTTGGCAATATTGTTTGCTGTAATTGCACTAAACTTTCGCCCAATCCTGCTGTTATATCCAGATGAGTAAATTGTATTTGTTCAAGTAATTGTCCAGTACGATTAACTAAGGCAAGCTTTAATAGCATGCCGGTCTTTTGATCTAACCACAACCAGTGTCCATAACGGTATGGGTCTTTAGAGACAATACGAATCAGTTGTGCTGGCCGACCTAATACCCGGCTACGGCCGACGGAAATAAAGTCATATGTTTGAGCGAGCTCACCAACATCACCACGTAAAATAGCCGGAATAGGACCGGTTATTTGTTGTGAGGTAACAGAATAAGGAGGTAACTCTGGTTCGATATAACTAACGGTATTTTTCTTACGTAATACGTCCCTGCGAGGGCCATTGAGTAAAGATAAAATTTCTAACTCATCACCATTTTCATCAACACCATGAAACCAATGGTAAGGCTCAGCTTGATTGTTTTTAACAACCACAAAAGACGTGCTAAAATTAAGCGTTTGTAATGAATTGGCTAGACGTTCAAGCCAAGGTTCAGCGGGTTCATTTTCAGCAGCTGCTACTGATGTGCTAATGGTAACCATTAGCAACAGACTAGATATTAATTTCATTTAGCTGGATCTTCAGCCTTATCTTGTTGAACTGTGTTATTAACATCAACTGAGCTTAGTTTTATTTGCTGTTGATGATCAGATAATAGTGCTTGAAAACGTCGTTGTTGCTCGACAAATGCTTGTTTTTCACTAGTACGACTAGTCGGTTCAAAGTTTAAACTTACAGGTTCTGCAATACCACCAAAAGGCATTGGTTTAACGACTTGGTTGATGGGTAATACATCATTGCTATCAACCGTACTCTGTTGTACGCCCATCACCATCAAACCTGCGGCAGAGGCCGCAATCGCCATTTGGCCAAACGGTTTTGCAAACTGCACCACTTTCGCTTTTAGCTTACGGGCAAAATTATTAGTGACACGAGGTGCTAAAATAGTAGGTTCATCTGCAATAGCAGTAGCAATTTTCGATGAGAGATCTAAATTAATTACATCAGAATTTTCACCACGCATTACATCACCCATTAAATGGTAACGTCCCCACGTCGCCGACAAGTCAGAGTCATTGAGCAATTCTTCAAATAATTCATCATTGGCCTGATAATTATCAACAACCGACGACACTGTCTCAAACTTATTTTCACTCATAATGACACCTTAAAAACTAACATTTCATTAATTACGACTGACCAATAAAAACTATTTATTAAGCAGTGCTATTCATATTATTGCTGCAACAATGGTTTGATTTTTTTATCTACGGCATCACGTGCCCTAAATATTCTCGAACGTACGGTCCCAACAGGGCAGTCCATAACCGTTGCAATTTCTTCGTAACTTAAGCCTTCTAACTCTCGTAGATTAATTGCCGTACGTAAGTCTTCTGGCAATTGCTCTATAGTCTTAAATACGAGCTCTTTAATTTCATTAGTCAGCAATAATTTTTCTGGTGAAGCATTTTCTCGCAACGCATCACCAGAGTCATACATTTCTGCATCTTCGACTTCAATATCTGAACCCGGTGGCTTACGCCCTCCAGCAACTAAATGGTTTTTCGCACAATTAACAGCTATGCGGTATAACCAGGTATAAAAAGCACTATCACCTCGAAAGTTTGGTAAAGCTCGATAAGCTTTAATAAATGCTTCTTGTACTATATCGGGTACATCACTATGGTTTTTAACATAGCGTGAAACCAAATTTGCTACTTTATGTTGGTATTTAATTACCAGCAGGTTAAATGCGTTTTTATCACCACGTTGTACCCGCTCAACCAACTTTTGGTCAACGTTCTGTTCGCTCATTTGAGCCGTATCTCCTACTCACCATTATTTAACTTATCTACATCTGGTTTACATCTGGCTCATGGCAAACGCAACAAGTAGGACTAGCCTTGTGTTAAAAAGTTCGATAAATATTGAAAAAAATTAAATTTTATTTATAAAAATAGTTTTCTGCTGTTCTGTAACTGCAATAAAAGTTAGTATTGAGTTATCAACTATTGTACCTCAATTTCAAGAATATATGAATCAACAACACAATTGTGACGTTTTAATTATTGGTAGTGGCGCAGCTGGATTATCGCTTGCACTGCATTTGGCAAAAAATGCCGATGTTATTATCATCAGTAAAGGCCAAATTAACGATGGCTCAACATTTTATGCGCAAGGTGGCGTTGCGGCTGTATTTGATGAAAATGATAGCGTTGCCTCACATGTAGCCGACACCTTAGTCGCGGGTGCCGGATTATGTGATGAAGCTGCAGTGCAATATACGGCTGAGAATGCTAAAAGTTGCTTAGAGTGGTTAATTGGTAAAGGCGTTAATTTTGATCAAGATGTGCCGACAAAAAATGGTGATATTCGCTATCATTTAACCAGAGAAGGTGGTCATAGCCATCGTAGAATTCTACACTCCGCAGATGCTACCGGTGCAGCCATTCAAACCACACTGGTGTCACAGGTCAAAAACCACCGTCGTATTCGTATTTTTGAGCGTTATAACGCCATTGATCTGGTTTATCAGGAAAACCAAGCAACTACTGAACGAGCATGTATCGGTGCTTATGTCTGGAACCGAAATGACGAACACGTCGAAAGTGTCTTTGCACAAAAAACAATTTTAGCAACCGGTGGCGCAAGTAAAGTTTATCAATACACTTCAAATCCCGATGTGGCTAGCGGTGATGGTATTGCCATGGCATGGCGCGCCGGTTGTCGTGTTGCCAATATGGAGTTTAATCAATTCCATCCTACCTGCTTATTTCACCCTGACGCTGGTACTTTCTTATTGACAGAAGCCTTAAGAGGCGAAGGTGCGGTATTACTGCGTCCTGACGGTAGTCGCTTTATGCCGAGCTTTGATGAGCGTGCTGAATTAGCTCCTCGTGATATTGTTGCGCGGGCAATCGATTTCGAAATGAAACGCTTAGGCGCCGATTGTATGTATTTAGATATCAGCCATAAATCAAGTGACTTTATTAAACAGCACTTCCCGACTATTTACGAAAGAACACTGGCACTTGGTATCGACATCACCAAACAACCGATGCCGGTTGTACCTGCAGCTCACTATACCTGTGGTGGTGTGATGATTAACCAACAAGGTAAAACCGATATTGATAACTTATATGCCATAGGCGAAGTTGCATATACTGGCTTACATGGTGCTAATCGCATGGCAAGTAACTCGTTGCTTGAATGTTTGGTTTACGCGCGAGCGGCAGCCATTGATATCGAAAAAGGCCTAGCAACGAAACAAGCTTGTATTAAGCTACCCCTATGGGATGAAAGTAGAGTCACTGATTCTGATGAAGAAGTGGTTATTCAACATAATTGGCATGAACTACGGTTATTTATGTGGGATTTCGTCGGTATTGTCAGAACTACAAAGCGTCTAGAAAGAGCCTTACATCGCGTAGAATTATTACAAAGTGAAATTGACGAATATTACTGTAACTTTAGAGTTAGTAATAACCTGTTAGAATTAAGAAACTTAGTACAAGTTGCTGAACTGATTATTCGCTCAGCCTTAGCTCGTAAAGAAAGTCGTGGTTTACATTACACTCTTGATTACCCCGAGCTACTTACCGAGGCTAAAATAACCATTCTTAGCCCTTAAGGTACTTTGCACGCATGATTGTGCGCGCCAAGCGCGCTTGATCTTGAGCCGACAAACTATCTTTGAAAATAAACCGTTGAGATAAATCACTATCATTAGCTGTAAAAACCAGCCAGTATCCCCACAAATTAATTTGTGAACTCGCCGATAACTGCACCGTTTGTTGAGCCACAAATTGACACTCACCAGTTTGAAGTAGCACAAAATCATCTCCTGTTTGGTACTTACTTGATGTTAGTAACGTCAAGTATTGCTTTGCTTGTGAGTTTGGCAGCTGTCGATATAAAAAAATAATCAGACAGAAGAAAAGCCCAATAATAGCAAAAAGCCAAAGTTTAAATCCGATGAATATCGCTAAAAAAAGGTAAGCAAATGCTAAATAGAATAGTAAGTTAAATATCGCCCTATGCAAAGAAGGCGATATTTTAATATTATACTTTAACTCGCTGTAATATAAACTGCACCATGGCGTTGAGGTCTTTATCTTCACAAGCTTCATGTCCCATAAACCATGCGAATAATTCAGGGTCTTGACATGCTAATAAACGTTCGAAAATAGCTTTATTTTCAATAGATAAATCATCATATGCCTCTTCAACAAATGGCATAAAAAGCACATCTAACTCTAGCATTCCACGTCGACAAGCCCAACGAAGTCGAGGTTTATTATCCGTTAATGTCATACATCACCCTAATTTAGTAAAATCTCGCCGTATTCTAACAAATCAGAAGTAAAAATAGCCACGAATTGATCATAAAATTAATCAACACTCATCTAGTAAAGTAGCAGAAAAAACCAGATATTGGCTTGTAATTTGAATAAATGTCCTCATTTATGATGGTAATAGCCTTTTTTCAGCAATATTGCCGGATGACCAACATGATAAATAATAGTTTACCTAGTTATAGCGAATTGCCAGCAGCATTTGCCATTAACCTTGATAATTTAGCTGCGATCACCCTTTCAGGTGAAGAACAAGTAAAGTACTTACAAGGTCAGGTAACTTGCGATGTCGACAACTTGGCAGAAAAGAAGCTGCTTAATGGCGCGCACTGTAATGCTAAAGGTAAAGTATTTTCTGCTTTTCGTTTACTCGAACATCAAAGCAAATTTCTGCTTTTACAACCAAAAAGTTCAATTGCACAATCATTAGCTGAACTGAAAAAATTTGGCGTTTTTGCTAAAGTAGAAATAAACCAAGATAGTGACAACGCTTATTTAGCCGTTGCCGGTGAACAAGCGGCAACTAAATTAGCCGAAGTATTTCAACAAATACCTGACTCATTAACTCCTGTTGTGCAAGTTAATAATACAACCTTAGTTTACCTTGCTGGTAATATCAGTCGCTACCTTATTATTGATAACCCAGAAACCATCGCAACAATTTCTACCCAGCTTAACTTGCCAATATATAGCAATGCAGTATGGGATTTACTCGAAATTACTCAAGGTTTTCCATTACTTTCTTCACACTATGTTGCGGAATATGTACCACAAATGCTAAACCTACAAGCAATCAACGGCATTAGTTTTACTAAAGGTTGTTACTTAGGGCAAGAAACCGTTGCCCGTATGCAGTATTTAGGTAAAAACAAACGAGCACTGTTTGCCCTTGAAGGCAAAGATATGATTGCAAATATTGGTGATATTATTGAAAAGAAACTTGGCGAAAATTGGCGTAAAGCTGGTGATGTACTCGCTGTTTATCAAGCAGATAATAAACACAACTATATTCAAGGTGTTTTAGCCAATGATATCGACGATAACACAGAGCTACGCATTAAGTCTCAAGATGCAACTTTAGCCATACTTGCCTTACCTTATAAATTAAACACAGACATTGACTAGGACATAATATGAAAATTACCGACGACAAAGTTGTTGTACTACATTACGCCGTATCTGATAACGAAGATACTTTAATTGATAGTTCATACGATCATAGCCCTTTATCAGTAATTCAAGGCTCTCATTACCTTATTCCTGGCTTAGAAGAAGCCTTAGTAGAACATCAAGCTGGAGATAAGTTTGAAGTTGAAGTAAGTGCTGAAAACGCTTACGGCCAACGTGAAGATGGCTTTGTGCAAACCGTACCTAAAGATATGTTTGGCGGTATTGAAGATTTAGCCGTGGGTAGCCAACTGCGTGCAACTACCGATGAAGGCGAACAAACCGTTATTGTTATTGACGTAACTGAAGACGACATCACTGTTGATGGTAATCACCCTCTAGCAGGTATCGACTTAAAATTTGATGTTGAAATATTAGCAGTACGTGACGCGACTGAAGAAGAGTTAGCTCATGGCCATGTACACGCTGAAGGCGGTTGTGGTCATAGCCACTAATCTAAAAACAGGCATAAGTCTGTAGCACTCGCTGAACATCGTCATTCCTTGCCATCCATGGCATCACGGCATACCGTTCGCCCTGAACATAAAGGCACTGAATAGTGCCTTTTTTGATGTGCTTATTTACGCTAAGTAGTTCACAACTTGTGCTTTAATCTCGGCATAACGCATATGTTGGCAAACACCAAAGTAACTCAACTTGCGTACTTTAGCACGAGTAAATAACGGTACACTCATGCCGGACAAAAATCGACAAATGGTCTCAAGAGACAAGGCTTCAGGTGATCCTGTATTAGTGTTTTTTAAGGTCGAAAAATGCTGCTGTAATTGCGTAATTGCCAATGCAATCATTTCACTGCTAACATTTTGTTGATTGCTTGAATACGGTAGTATCGCTACCTGACCGCGACAAACTGAGCAATGCCCACAATTTTCAGGTGCTAGCTTATCATCAAAGTAATTTGACAACTGTTTGGTTAAGCAACGATCACTTTGAAAAAATTGCACTAAACGACTAATACGTTTAATTTCTGACTGTTCTTTTTCTACAAAATAGTGATAAAGCCGTGCAACTAAGTCACGACTATCTAAAGCCATGCTATTAATACTAAACACTTCTGTGGCTTTTTTCGTTTCCAAAACAATATGCTGTTGATCAGCTAAATACTCAAGTGCTGAGACAATTCTTTTTCTCGGCGCATTATATCGGTTATGCATTAACTCAAAATCAGGCTCCCCCCAGATTTTTTTCATTTTTGCACAACTAAAAACTTGCGTTAAAAACTCCGCTCGTTCGGCATTAAAGCTATTAATAATTTGCTCTTTAGGCGTGACAAACTTGAATTTAAAATCGGCAAAATAACTAAATTTAGCATCAATAACACCAAGTAACTCTAGTTGCACAAGTAAGGTTTTTAATGGCAACTGTTTGATGTTACTAGCGTTTGACAACGATAGTACTTGTAATTCCCATTGACCATTTTGCATTTCACTACGAATATTTTGCAAAACATAATCAATACTGGAACGTTCAGGAGTATCCGCATAAACAAAGTTCTCTACCGTATGCAAGCCATCAAGGTTCGCCAAAGTAAAACAGGCAGAGTTTTGTTTATCTCTGCCAGCACGACCAATTTCTTGGCTATAATTTTCGATTGATTTCGGCAAATCATAGTGGATAACAAAACGAATATCAGCTTTGTCGATGCCCATACCAAAAGCAATCGTTGCCACCACAATACGTACTTTACCTTGCATAAAGTCTTGCTGAACGCTCTGCCTAACATCATCTTTAAAGCCTGCATGATAAGCCTGTGCTTGCAGTCCTTGCTGCTGTAGAAAATCAGCCACCTTTTCCGCACTGTGCTGCAAAGTAACATAAACAATGCCGCTACCGTCATATTGGCGTATAACATTAAGTAAGGTTTGATGCTTTTGATTTTCATCAACCGGTAAAACTGATAGATCGAGGTTATTGCGATAAAAGCCAGTTTGGACAATGTGCTGCTCAGATATCGCAAATTTATTGGCCATATCTTGTTTAACTTCTTTCGTCGCCGTTGCCGTTAATAGCAGTACTAGAGGAATATTTAATTCTTGGCGATAACGCGGTAGCTTGAGATAATCAGGTCGAAAATTGTGGCCCCATTCAGAAATACAATGCGCTTCATCTACCACCAGCATAGAGATGGCTATTGATTCAATAAACTGACGAAAACGTTCGTTTTTGAAACGCTCAACTGACACCATTAAAACCTTAATTTTCCCTGAGCGCACATCTCGGGTAATTTGCTGACTTTGCTCAAATGATAATGTTGAGTCGATACTAGCGGCAGGGATACCTTTGGTATGTAAAAATGCCAACTGATCTTTCATCAAAGCCAGTAACGGAGAAACGACTAAGGTTAAATGCGGTAAGTTTATTGCGGCTAATTGATAACACAATGATTTCCCCGCGCCGGTAGGGAATATTGCTAATGAAGAGTCACCATTAAGTAACTGAGTAACAGTTTGCTCTTGTCCTGTTCTAAAGTTGTCAAAACCAAAAGTAGTTTTTAATGATTGCTGTAACGTCGACATATTTAGCCTATTTATTCGGTATCAAACTAGTTTACTGTATTAACGCTGCGACAACACTTATTTCAACAAGCAGTACATCTCTTGCCATTGCAGCTTGCACGCAAGCACGAGCAGGCGCAAACCCTTCGGGTACCCATGCATCCCAGACAGTATTCATCGCAGCAAAGTCAGCCATAGTTTTTAAATATATCGTTGCTGATAACAAATGCTTCTTTGAGCTACCCGCCTCTAACAATAAAGCTTCAACCTTATCTAGCATAGTTTGCGTTTGCTCAGTAATACTTTGGCTAGCATCTGCACAAACCTGTCCACACAAGTACACTGTGTTATTGTGCTTTACTATCCGGCTCATGCGGGTTTTGGTTTCTAATCTTTCGATGGTCATGATCTCATCCTCATTTAAAAGAAAACCCCAAGGTTTTGCAACATTGAGGTTTTATAATATTTATTAAGCACTAACTGAACGCTAAGCATAAGTTGAATATTACAACCCGCTTAAAGGAGGATTACTCCCATTCGATAGTCGCAGGTGGTTTCCCTGAAATATCGTAAACTACCCGAGAAATACCATCAATTTCGTTAATAATTCGGTTAGACACTAAACCTAAGAAATCATACGGTAAGTGTGACCAACGGGCAGTCATGAAATCAATCGTTTCAACACAACGTAGTGATACAACCCAGTCATATTTACGGGCATCACCCATCACGCCAACAGAGCGTACCGGTAAAAACACGGTAAACGCTTGACTAACTTTTTTATATAAGTCGTGTTTGTGTAATTCTTCAATAAAAATATGATCAGCACGACGTAACAAGTCAGCGTATTCCTTTTTCACTTCACCAAGAATTCGTACACCTAAGCCAGGCCCTGGGAACGGATGACGATAAAGCATGTCGTAAGGTAAGCCAAGCTCTAAGCCTATTTTACGTACTTCATCTTTGAATAGCTCACGTAATGGCTCAACTAGGCCCAGCTCCATATCTTCAGGTAGGCCACCCACATTGTGATGAGATTTAATCACATGGGCTTTACCAGTAGCGGATGCTGCTGATTCAATGACATCAGGATAGATAGTGCCTTGTGCTAACCATTTTGCATTGGCTAATTTGCTGGCTTCTTCATCAAAGATTTCAACAAAAACATTACCAATAATTTTGCGTTTTTTCTCAGGATCATTCTCATCTGCTAAACGGTCTAAGAAACGATTTTCAGCATTAACATGAATAATATTCAGACCAAAATGGTCACCAAACATATCCATCACTTGCTGACCTTCATTCAAACGTAATAAGCCGTTATCGACAAAAACACAAGTTAATTTATCACCGATAGCGCGATGTAAAAGCATAGCAACTACAGATGAATCAACACCACCCGATAAGCCAAGCACGACTTCGTCATCACCCACTTGTGCTTTCATTTTTTCAATTGCGTCTTCAATAATTGACGCTGGGGTCCACAATTTTTCACATTGACAAATATCAACAACAAAGTGCTCTAAAATACGCAAACCTTGCTTAGTGTGAGTAACTTCAGGATGAAACTGAACGCCATAAAATTGCTTTTCTTCATTCACCATAGCGGCATATTTACAACTCGGTGTTTGTGCAACCGTCACAAAACCTTCAGGGATCGCTGAAACTTTATCGCCGTGACTCATCCAAACATCTAATAAAGCATTACCGTTAGCACTAACGTTGTCTTCAATAGCATTAAAAAGTGCCGACTTAGCGATAACTTCAACAGCGGCATAGCCAAACTCTTTATGTTCAGAGCCTTGAACACCACCACCTAATTGCTCAGCCATAGTTTGCATGCCGTAACAAATACCTAAAACCGGTACACCGGCATTGAAAACATATTCAGGTGCACGTGGAGAGTTAAGCTCGGTAACTGACTCAGGTCCGCCAGCTAAAATAATACCTGTCGGGTTAAAAGCTTCAATTTGTTCTTGCGTTACATCCCACGCCCATAATTCACAATAAACGCCTATTTCACGCACACGACGAGCGATCAATTGAGTGTATTGTGAACCAAAATCTAATATCAGTATTCGGTGATCATGAATGTCTTTACTCATGGTTGTTTTCCTACTTTTTACCAACAAAGGTATTGTTTATAAATAACAACACCCTGAACTTAATACCAGTACAGGGCGTTTGAATTTTTCATCTTTGACAATATTAAGTTTTGTTAAAGATTAATATTGTTTCTAGCGATACTACGTTGTGAATATTTTAGCTCAAGTCAAGGCTCTAGCGCGGAGTTGACGCTAGTCAATGAGCACTTCTGATGCCGCTATTACGTTAAATAGCCAAGTAATAAAATATTCTTCTAGCCCATACGATAATTAGGGGCTTCTTTGGTGATGGTAACGTCATGTACATGTGACTCGCCCATGCCCGCAGAAGTGATCTTCATAAACTCAGGTTTAGTACGCATGATTTCAATTGTTGCAGAGCCAGTTAAACCCATTGATGAACGCAAACCGCCCATCTGCTGATGAATAATAGCGGCAACAGGGCCTTTATAAGCAACACGGCCTTCAATACCTTCAGGCACTAACTTATCAGCTTCGCCATCAGATTTTTGGAAGTAACGATCGCTTGAGCCTTCTTTTTGGCTCATAGCGCCAAGTGAACCCATACCACGATAAGATTTGTAATAACGACCTTGATACAGTTCAACTTCACCCGGTGCTTCTTCTGTACCGGCAAACATGCTACCAACCATGACACAATGTGCGCCAGCAACTAGTGCTTTAGCGATATCACCAGAAAAACGAATACCACCATCAGCAATAACCGGAATACCCGTGCCTTTTAAGGCTTCAACAGCATTCGAAATAGCCGTTAGTTGTGGTACTCCAACACCGGTAACGATACGAGTAGTACAAATTGAACCTGGGCCGATACCTACTTTTACTGCATCAACGCCAACATCAGCTAATGCTTTAGCACCGGCGCCCGTAGCAACGTTACCGGCAATAATTTGTAAGTCTGGGTATTTATTGCGAGTTTCAGCAACACGGTCAATAACACCTTGTGAATGACCATGAGAAGTATCAATCAATAATACATCAACACCAGCGGCAACGAGTGCGTCGATACGTTCATCTGTACCTGCACCAACACCAACAGCAGCACCAACACGTAAGCGACCTAATTCGTCTTTACAGGCGTTAGGCTTGCTTTCAGCTTTTTGATAATCTTTAACGGTAATTAAGCCTTTTAAGGTAAAAGCGTTATCAATCATCAGGATTTTTTCAATGCGATGTTCGTGCATCAAGCCTAAAATCTCAGCACGTGATGCGCCTTCTTTAACGGTAACTAATTTATCTTTTTTGGTCATTAAGGCCGAAACAGGTTTAGTTAAATCGGTTTCAAAGCGTAAATCACGACCGGTAATAATACCGACGAGCTTATTTCCTTCATCAACAACAGGAAAACCAGAAAAACCCAGTTCATCCGCTAAGCGCATGGTATCTAAAATACTTGCACTCGGGTTGACGGTTACGGGGTCGGAAACAATACCACTTTCAAATTTCTTAACTTTAGAAACATTTTTGGCTTGTTCAGCAATAGTCATGTTTTTATGAATAAAACCTAAACCGCCCTCTTGCGCTAAAGTAATGGCTAAACGTGCTTCTGTTACTGTGTCCATCGACGCAGAAATCATAGGAACATTTAAATTGATCTTTCGAGTTAATTTTGTTTTTAAGTCGGCAGTATGAGGCAGTACCGTAGAATGGGCTGGTACTAGTAAAACATCGTCAAAGGTTAACGCTTCTTGGGCAATTCTTAACATCGCAACATCTCTCTAAAATGAGTGGTTAGGGAGGAAATATTGCGGCAGAATTTTAACCGCTTTCCCTGCGAAGGTAAACTTATAAATGCAATAAAACGAAAATAAACTGTCGATGATCACCGAAACAAATATATAATAGCGCGTAACTATTCCATTATTACGCCTTAACAATAAAAAAAGTAACACATTTATGGCTCAACAGCATATTCTACAAGTAAGTGAACTAACGAAAAAAGTACGTTTTATCTTAGAAAGTGAGTTAAATACCGTCTGGTTATGTGGCGAAATATCTAATTTTATTGCTGCCAGCTCCGGACATTGGTATTTATCACTAAAAGATCAAAAGTCACAAGTTCGCTGTGCGATGTTTAAAGGTAATAATCGCCGCGTTAGAATAGCCCCACAAAATGGCCAACAAGTATTAGTACGCGCTAAAGTATCACTTTATGAACCACGAGGTGACTTTCAGCTCATTATTGAGCAAATGGAACCTGCTGGTGAAGGACTATTACGTCAGCAGTATCAATTATTAAAAGATAAACTGCATGGAGAAGGCTTATTTGAATTACATCATAAGCAGGCAATTCCTAAGCTCATTCAAACCGTAGGTATTGTAACTTCTCCTACCGGTGCTGCGGTAAAAGACATCATCACAGTACTAAAAAGAAGAAACCCATTATTAAAAGTCATTATCTACCCAGCATTGGTACAAGGTGAACAAGCTAAATACGATATAGCTCAGGCCATTACTATCGCCAACCAACGCAATGAAGTTGATGTGCTATTAGTCGGGCGTGGCGGTGGTTCGCTAGAAGATTTATGGGCTTTTAATGAAGAGATGGTTGCTCGTGCTATTTTCCAGTCGACAATACCAACCATTAGTGCCGTAGGCCATGAGATTGATACGACACTATCTGATTATGTCGCCGATTTAAGAGCCCCTACCCCCTCAGCCGCCGCAGAAATAGTTTCTGCTGATATCGATGAGCGTATTAATAAAGTAGTTGAATTACTCAAGCGCGGACAGTTTGCTCTAAAACAGCAATTAAAACGCTCAAGTCACCTATCAAATACCTTAGGTCATAGATTAAGCCAAGTACATCCTGAACAACAGTTACAAAATAAACAACAAAAATCTGATCAGCTGACCATGCGCTTACAAAGCTTAATTTCTCGAGGGTTTAATCAGCTTAAACAAAAGCCTAAATATCTTGAACAGCGACTTCTCAATGCCGCACCAACACAGACAATAAAGCAGCATCAACAGCAACTGACTCAGCTTAAGAGTCAGCTTATCGGCGCGCAACAACGATTATTAATCGCCAAACAAGAAAGCTTCTCTCATCAATGCGAACAACTACATATCGTCAGCCCACTAGCCACTATCGCCCGAGGCTATAGCATTGCACGTGATGAACAGCAAAAACTAATCAAAAGTATTAAAGATATTAGTGTCGAAGATAATATAAAACTAGAAGTTTCAGACGGAATAATAGCCGCTCGTATTATCGCAATCGAGAAAATTAATGCGGTGAAATAACCGCTTGTTGTAAGAGCTTGGTAACTTCTAATTTACTTGAGTCATCAAATTTAACCCCTAACATAATGCCATCACTTTGCACTTTGCTGTTACAGATTTCAGCTTCTAGCTTAAGGTTTTTCAAGCCTTGGAAGTCTTCAATGATAATTTCTATCGGTTTGTCATCGCTCAAGGTTAATTTTTCGCCATTATTAATCATAAGCTGGCAACCTGTAACTGAAATATCTGATATCACTGAGCCCCAGTATTCATCTTTAACTTTAACTTTTGCTTTAATGTAAGTTTCAATTCGTACGGAAGAGCGTAAGTTTTGTAAACTAACCTCGCGCGGAAATTCCAGCACAATAATACGTGAAGGTATTTGAATGGTTTGTTTAATGTTAGAAACAAAAGCGACGACGGCACCTTCATGACCTTCAATAAGTCCGCGGACAGTTACGCCCATGCCCTGAGCAATGTATTGGGAAAAATTACCTAATTTTGAACTATCAGGATATTGTACTAAAACGTAATTTTTTGGCATATAACCAATAAAAAATGAACGGAACTTACCCCGCTGACCAGCAGGTGTAGACATATCCAACGTCACTGTAGCTCCTGGCTGTAATAAAGCTAAATTGCGATTTAATCGCCCTATTATTTCCATTTTTACCGGGGTATCAGACATGATTTTCCAAAATATTTAGCCTAAAATAATCAAAAAAATATAAATTTATTAGCAATTTTACAGTAGCGGAATACTGGCCTGAAAGCAATATCCTTTGTTGGCTATGTCGCTATAATTGCCTATAAAAAAAGCTGATTTTATCAATCAGCTTTTCATTAGTAGCATGGTATTTTACTTAACTAACCTCAGCTCGGGATAAGAATTAATTAAATTGAACTAAGTGCCCGTTCCACGATCCGATCTTTCGACCAAGAAAAAACAGAAAGATAATAAGGAACGGGCATGAATAAACTAGTTGAAATATTCTGTGATGTCGATGATTTTTGTCGCGTATTTATCCCACAATGGGAGAAACAATTAATTGCTGATGGAAGTATCAAGCGAAATCGTCCATGCCGTATGGCTATGAGTGAGATAATCACTATATTAATTGCTTTTCATACATCAAATCATCGCGACTTTAAAAATTATTATAAAGGTTATATTGCTAAGTTTTATCGTTCACATTTCCCTAGCTTATTGAGCTACACTCGATTTTTAGAAGTGATGCCTAAAGCGGTCGTTCCACTTTCTAGCTACTTTTCAATACTTAAAGGTGAGTCTACAGGTATTGAGTTTATTGACTCTACAAGCATAAAAGTATGCCATAACTTAAGAATTCCTAGACATAAAACATTTGACGGTATAGCCGAACGGGGCAAAGGAACAATGGGTTGGTTTTATGGGTTCAAACTACATTTAGTCACTAACTTTAGAGGTGAAATAGTTGAGGCTAAATTAACTACTGGCAATGTTCACGACACAAAGCCCGTATTAGCCTTAGCTAAAAACTTAAAAGGGAAGTTATATGCAGATAAAGGCTATATAAGCAAAAAATTAACAGTTGGTTTGAAGGAAAAAGGAGTTGATTTGATAACAACCGTGCGCCGTAATATGAAAGCCAAAGCTATGTCGTTATGGGATAGAGCAATGTTATCTAGACGGTTTATTATTGAAACGATAAATGATCAATTGAAGAATATATCTCAAATAGAGCATTCGCGTCATCGTAGCCCTAATAGTTTTATGTTGAATTTACTGGCAGGTTTAGTGGCTTATTGCCTTAAAGAAAATAAGCCAACCCTTAATATTAGTGACGTAGAGAAGAATGCTATGGTTAGGGCTTAACCCGATCTGAGGTTAACTAGTCTTTCTTATAACCTTGTGTTGCCCGCGCCATTTTCTTTTGCTCGGTATAGGTCAACTTTTTCTTACCAGCAAATGGATTAGAGGTTTCTCTAAACTCAATTCTGATTGGTGTGCCCATAATTTTTAATGATTTACGGTAGTAGTTCATCAAATAGCGCTTGTAAGAAATCGGTAAGTTCTTCGCTAAATTACCATGGATAACAATAATTGGCGGGTTATAACCACCGGCATGAGCATATTTTAATTTAATACGGCGACCTTGATGCATTGGTGGCTGATGATCAAACACCGCCATATCTAGAATCTTAGTTACCATAGAAGTAGAAATACGTTTCGTCGCTGAAACAAATGCTTCTTCGACTGACTCATATAAATGACCAACACCTGTACCATGTAGCGCTGAAATAAAATGAATACGGGCAAAATCAATAAAGCCTAAACGACGGTCTAACTCAGATTTAATACGATCTTTAACATGATCATCTAAACCATCCCATTTATTTACCGCTAACACTAAAGAGCGTCCGGCTTCTAAAATAAAGCCAAGCAAACTTAAGTCTTGATCGCTAATGCCTTCTTGGGCATCAATAATCAGTAAACAAACATTGGCATCTTCTATCGCACGTAAGGTTTTAATCACTGAAAACTTTTCAACAATATCAGTGACATTTTTACGGCGACGAATACCTGCGGTGTCAATCAGTGTATATGGTCGACCATTGTGTTCCATTGGGATATAAACACTATCTCGCGTGGTACCGGGCATATCAAATACCACAACTCGGTCTTCACCCAAAATGCGATTAGTTAGCGTTGATTTACCAACATTAGGCTTACCAATAATAGCCAGTTTAATGGTGTCGGTTTCTTCTGGCGCTTCATCGATATTTTTCTGATCTAATGCTTCATTATTAATGTTTTCGTCATACTCACCATCAAACTCATCATTTTCTTGTGCTTGTGGTCTGCCCAGCTCTTCAATATGAGGCGTTAATGCCAGCGTTAATAGTTGGGTAACACCACGACCGTGTGCAGCCGCAATCTGGTGTACTGCATCACCTAAACCAAGCGAGTAAAAATCAGCAACGGCAGAGTCGGCATCAATACCATCAACCTTATTGGCGACCAAAAATACTTTTTTATCTTGCTTACGTAAATGACTAGCAATACCTTGATCGGCAGAAGTTAAACCTGCTCTGGCATCAACCATAAACAAAACCGCATCGGCTTCATCAATGGCGATCAGTGACTGTTCAGCCATTAAAGCATCAATACCTTTTTCATCACCTTCAATACCACCGGTATCAATAACGATAAAAGGGTGCTCTTCAACTTCCGCTTTGCCGTATTGGCGATCACGAGTTAAGCCAGGATAGTCTGCAACTAACGCATCTCGACTGCGCGTTAATCGATTAAATAATGTTGACTTACCGACATTAGGTCGCCCAACAAGTGCTACTACAGGAAGCATGTTCACCTCAAATTTTTCATTCAACTCAATATAATCTAAAAAATTATATCCGTTTTATTAATAAACAACGGCTCCAGTGCACTTTACACTGGAGCCGTTTATAATTTTAGTCTAAATATTCAATCAGCCAATAAATTAACCGCTTAATTGAATAATTTATTCTGGGATAGTTATCGCTTCTAAATCGCCATCGCGCGATTGAGCATATAAAACACCATTGGCAACGGTTGGTGTTGTATAAATGCCACTACTATCGACATGATGGCGTGCAACCACTTCACCGGTTGCTTGATCTAGCCAATGTAGATAACCTTCAAAATCGCCAACTACTACATAATTACCGATCGGAACCGGTCCTGTCACACTTCGGTTCATAAACGATAGTTGGCTCCATAGCTCTAAACCATTATTACGATCGATGGCATAAACATGGCCTTTAACATCCGTTAAAAATAAGCTATTACCGCTAATCGAAATTTCACGATACGATGAATATTGGCGTTGCCATAACACGCGACCTGAACGTAATTCAACCGCACTTAAGTTGCCGCGCGAAGACACAGTGTAAATATTTTCGCCATAAACTAATGGTGTTGAGTCAACATCAACCACGCGTTCTAATTCTGTTGAGCCTGTTGCCTCGCCAATATCAGCCGTCCAACCTTGACGACCTTGTTCAAGGATATAAACAGACAAAGAACCATCAGCGGAGCCAACAATAACACCACCACCAGAAATAACCGGCGCACTGATACCTCGTAGTGATAATGGCGGTACATCTTGCTCAACTTGCCAATCATCTTGACCATTTGACGCATTAAATGCCTTCATTACACCCGAAGCGGTATTAACCACTAACTTGCCAGAGTCAAGTGCTGGGGCTGCAATAACTTCGCCCTTAACTTTACTTTGCCACGATAACTCACCACTCTCAGCTTCAAGCGCAATAACAGCACCATTTTCACTGCCATAGAATACTTTATTGATACCAGCAACCACACCACCACTGATCAACGCCGGCTCTTTATCATCAAAAAAGCCACGTTTGTTATCAATATCGCTTAAGTCTACATGCCAAATTTGCTCGCCACTATTTTCATCAAATGCGTATGCTTCACCGGCACGGCTAACACTAAAAACTTTTCCATAAGCAACCGCGGGTTTGATACGAGAAAAGTAATCACCCACACCACTACCAATACTAGCGTCCCATTTAACTACAGGGTCAAATAAAGCTGTAATTTCGGTTAACTCCGCAACCTTTAATTCTTCGTTTTCGTCATCAGTTGATGAACACGCAGAAATCCCTACCGCCAAAAAGCAGATAGCAAGGAGCTTTTTGTTAAAGCGTTTACTCATAAACATGCTTACACCACTCTCTATTTGCTTAAGTCAATGACTTGCGCTAAGTCGTCTAATTTCATTTGTAATGCCGGGTTACTGCCTTCGCTTGCTTCATCAATTGCTGCTTGATAGGCAGTACGAGCCAATTCCGACTTACCTTGTTTAAAATAAATATCGCCCTTCACTTCTTCAACGTCAGCATTAAATGAAGCTGGTAATTTTGCTGATAATGTCGCTAACGCTTGTTGGTATTTCTCTAACTGTAACTGCACTCGCGCCAAACGTACTGTCGCAATGGCTTTAATGCCATCATCAACAGATTTGGCAATTGCTGTGGTTAAATAAGTTTCAGCTTGTGCCCAATCTTGTGTTTCCGCAGCTTCTTTTGCTAAAGCAATAGCCGTTAGCATGCTATAAGTTGAATTTTCGTTCTCAGCAATAAAAGTCTCACCTGCAGCTGCAAAAGCAGCGCCATCTAACGACGCCTCTTCAAGCATAGTTTGGTAAGCCTCTGAAGCATTCACTTCTTGTTGCAGTTTGTGGTCATTGTAGTAATTAAGACCTATAAAGCCTGCAAAACCAATGGCTAAACCTGCGATAATCGCATTACCATTATTACTCCAAAACGTTTTGATTGCTTCGACTTGTTGTTCTTCTGTTTGATGTATATCCAAAACTAACCCTTAAAGTAAATTTGTTAAAAGACTTGGCACTTGCTCAAGTGGCAAACTTTGTTGTTCTTGTTGTCCACGCAGATATTTTACCGTTACCATATTTTGAGCTATTTCATCTTCACCAAGAATCAATGCAATTTGGGCTCCCGATTTATCCGCACGCTTCATTTGTTTTTTCATATTGCCGCCACCACAATGGCTTTGTAAGCGAATGTCAGGCACTTGATCTCGCCATTGTTCTGCTAAGCCGTTAGCGGTAATTTCAACGTCAGTGCCGAGCATAATAACGTAAGCATCAACTTGTGCTCTAATATTATTTGCTTTTTCCAAACTGGTTAGCATCAGCACTAAGCGCTCAATACCCAAAGCAAAGCCAAAACCTGGCGTTGACTTACCACCAAGTTGCTCAACTAAACCATCATAACGGCCACCAGCGCAGATAGTACCTTGTGCCCCCAAGCTAGACGTTACCCATTCAAAGACAGTGCGATTGTAATAATCTAAACCGCGTACTAAGCGGTCATTGACCACATACTTGACGCCTGCAGCGTCTAAACGCTGACATACTGAAGCAAAATGAGCACTCGATTCTTCACCAAAATAATCGGCTAATTTAGGTGCACCTATCAATGCTGCTTGCACATCAGGGTTTTTACTATCTAAAACCCTCAGTGGGTTGGTGTGCATACGACGTTTACTATCTTCATCTAAAAGCTGTTCTTTTTCAGTTAGAAACGCGACTAAGGCATCACGATATTGGGCTCGTTCTTCGTTCGAACCTAAAGAATTTAGCTCTAGTGTGACAAATTCATTGATGCCAAGTTCCCGCCAAAGTCGAGAAGTTAACAAAATGATTTCAGCGTCAATATCCGGTGTCGCAATACCAAAGGCTTCTAAGCCAAATTGGTGAAATTGACGATAACGCCCCTTTTGTGGACGCTCATGACGAAACATAGGCCCCATATACCACAAGCGTTGCTCTTGGTTATAAAGTAAGCCATGTTGATTACCTGCACGTACACAACTTGCCGTTCCCTCTGGGCGTAGGGTTAAACTATCACCATTACGGTCTTCAAAGGTGTACATTTCCTTTTCAACTATATCGGTTACTTCACCAATAGAGCGTTTAAATAAGGCTGTAGACTCAACGATCGGCATACGTATTTCAGCAAAACCATAATTACTAGCTACTCGGCGCAATACAGTTTCTACCATTTGCCAAATACCTGTTTCAGAAGGTAGGCAGTCGTTCATACCTCTAATTGCTTGAATTGCTTTACTCACGTAGTTTTTCCCGCATGTTTATCTATTCAGTAATTTATTCATTGCTTTAACAAAGAATAACTTTATTGTTCATATTTTTTTATCGCGTGCATTATAGGCAGTTTGCTGTCAAACGTAAATAACAGCAAAGCCTACGACCGAGTTAATGATGATTATTCGACTTCTTTTATCTCAATCTTATTACTGGCATCTAATAACTTGGCTTTAGCACGTATACGCTGCTCAAGTTGGTCAACAAGGTTATTATTATCAAAACGCTCTTTTTGACGGATACCATCAAGGTAATAGCCACTTTTTTTACTGCTGCCGGTTAAACCGAGATCAGAAACGATTGCTTCCCCCGGACCGTTAACGATACAGCCAATGATAGATACATCCATCGGCGTCATAATGTCTTCAATGCGCTGCTCTAGTGCATTTACCGTCGAGATAACATCGAACTCTTGACGAGAGCAGCTTGGACACGCAATAAGATTAATACCACGACTGCGCAATTTTAATGATTTTAAAATATCAAAACCAACTTTAATTTCTTCGATAGGATCAGCAGCCAATGAAATACGCAAGGTATCTCCAATGCCTTCTGCTAATAATAACCCTAGGCCTACCGATGATTTAACAGAGCCAGAGCGTAAGCCGCCAGCTTCAGTAATGCCTAAATGCAAAGGATTATCTATTTGCTTCGCCAGTAAACGGTAGGCGCCAACAGCAAGAAATACATCAGAAGCTTTGACGCTGACTTTAAATTCATGAAAATTTAAACGATCAAGAATATCAACATGACGCATCGCCGACTCTAACAAAGCTTCCGGTGTCGGTTCACGGTAGCGTTCTTGAATATCTTTTTCTAAAGAGCCGCCATTAACACCGATTCTAATCGGAATATTGTTATCACGCGCGCACTCAACCACCGAGCGAACTCTGTCTTCACGGCCGATATTGCCGGGGTTAATCCGCAAACAATCAACACCGTACTCCGCTACCTTTAAAGCAATACGGTAGTCAAAATGAATATCAGCAACTAACGGAATATTGGTTTGGCGCTTTATTTCACGAAAAGCTTCAGCAGCGTCCATTGTCGGTACACTGACTCGAACAATATCAGCACCAACAGCTTCAAGAGCTTTAATTTGTCCGACAGTTGCCGCAACATCTGTGGTCAAGGTATTAGTCATTGACTGGACAGTAATAGGGGCATCGCCGCCAACAGGTACATTACCCACCATGATCTGACGGGATTTTCGACGAATAATAGGAGATTCTTTAAACATAATAAAAATTCAATATTGTTACGTTAATTAAACGGGATGTTACCGTATTAAGGCGCTAGTGGTAATGAAAACTTGGCAATATTTCCGGCGTTAAAAGTCGTCATATCAACCGAAACGTCATTGTAATCTATTTGCACCAATTCAGGCTTACCTAAGGTAACAGAAAATGGCGCTTGACCAGAAATACGCATAATATAACCTGATTTTTTAACGCCCCAAGCAATTCTTTCACCTGTAGCATCATAAATATTAACCCAACAATCACCAGAAAAAGTAAACACCACATCCGCTAAAGGTACGGTTAATTCATCATCATTAGCCATTATTTCATTATCAGAGACTACTTGAAGCGTAGTTGACGCTTCAACTACTGGGGATTGTTCAGCGTTAAGCGGTTCAATTGTGACCTTAACACTATCATCTACTGTTGTTGGTAGAGTGCTTGCTGGCGCTGTCACAGTGTCTATAGTATTGTCGAGTGCATTCGCTAAAGTTTCTTGCTGCTCAGTACTAACTTCATTATTTAGCTCAATTGCACTGGCACTATCAGATAAGTTGCTGGGCTCAGTGTTATTATTATCTGCCACTGCTAATTCAGCCGTTTCAGTTAATATCGGCTCTGGCTGTTCTGAAGGTGATTGCAACCACCAAACTACCGTTGCCGTCACTAGAATGGCTAAAATAAGATAAGAAATCCACATTAGCATATTGTGCTCAGCTTGTTTTTCAGTACCTTTAGAAAAGCTTTGCATTTCAGCACATTGACGCTGTGAACCCCCCAGTTGGTCATAACTATTCAAGATATCTTCTTGGGAAATATTAACTAGCTTAGCGTAACTTTTTAAATAGCCACGGTTGAAGGCCGAAGGTAAGCTAAGATCAAATTGCTCAACTTCAATGTTTTCAACGAGTGATATTCTAAAGTTTAATTTGTCTGCCACTTGCTGCTGGCTTAAGCCCTTAATTTTTCGTGCTTCTTTAAGCATACGACCAGGGCCAACAATTTCAATATCATCAGATATTTCTGATAATTGCTCTTCTTCATTTTTCAATATTATATGCTCTTGCTTCATCAAGCGTTACTCTTAGTGTTTCGCAGCTAATTTAGGGTCTGCGAGATAAAGTACATCACCGATTTTTAAAATATAAGGACTACGCAGCTTATTCCAGCGTTTTAACCTATTCACCGCAATATTGTGTTGTTTAGCAACAGTAAATAAACTATCGCCTTGTTCCACAGTATGAATAGGTAATGACACCATAGTTGGTTTATTGTTTTCTCTAGCTATTTTTTCTTGCGATTCAAGCTTTTGTTTCACTGTTGGCATAACTGAATTTACCATCATTGGCTTGAGGCCTTGACTACTCAAGTCTGATTTTTCTGAAATCGCGACAACTTTCGGTGACAATACCACAACGCGCTTTTTCTTTGTTGTCTTTTTACCATTAGCAAGTGAATCTCGGTATTGTTCAGCTAGTTTGTCAGCATCAAGCCGATATAGTTCATTTAAAATGTATTGCTTTGCCTCAAAAGAATGAGGAAACATTTTTACCAGCATATTGCCATAATTTTCAGCAATAGCTTTGTTGCCCTGTTTGGTAAATATTTTAAAGGCTAAGGCTAATGCCTCGGCACTAAAACGACGCGTTGATTTTTCATAGCGATATAAATAGCTTTGTGCTGACGTATAGTTACTTTTCGCGTATTGTAGACGCATCATTTGATATAACGAACTTGCGCTATTGGGACTATGCGCAATGGCTTTTTCAAGATATATTTCCGCTTTATTAAACTGTTTAGCTTTGAGCTGACATAGTGCTAAATTTTCATAACTTTGTGCAACTAAGATATAGCTAGGGATCGCTATAGCTTTTAAGATCTGTTGTTCGGCAGCAGCATATTTTTCTTGGCGACACAAAAATACACCATAATTATTCAAGGTATCGGCATCATCACTATTAAGGCTTAAAGCATGCTCAAAAGCCTCTATCGCTAAATCAGCTTCTCCAACCGTTTCATAATAATGAGCGAATGCTGTGTGCACTTGCACTAAATTAGGCGCAAAACGTTTAGCTTTCGCTAAATTGAGTTTCGCCTGCTGAGTATTGCCCATTTTTAAATAGCCTAAGCCGAGAGAAATTCGGGTCATGGCTATTTCATTATTACTTGCTTCATTTTCAATTAACGGAGTACTTTTATCATGGCCATAATTTTGCGTCACACAAGCGGTTAAACTCATCGTACTTAGCAACACGATAAAAATCGTTGATAATTTTGCCATCATAAAAGTGTCGTCACTTAGTCAGTAATGATTTAACGTTGGAATTAAACCATTTTTACTGAAATTGATTCAGCTTTCACCTCTTTTTTTCCTGTTCGCTTAGTTCTATCTAAAACATCACCCGCTAACTGTCCACATGCGGCATCAATATCATCACCACGCGTGCGGCGAGTGATCACTGTCAGGCCGTAGCTTTGCAGTACTTTATCGAAACGGTCGATACGTGAATTACTTGAACGAGTGTAAGGTGACCCCGGATAAGGATTAAATGGGATCAAATTGATTTTACTCGGTAAATCTTTCAAAGCATGAGCTAATTCATGTGCTTGTTCAGTACTATCGTTAACATGGTCAAGCATGACATATTCAATGGTTGCCTGTTTATTAGCTTTTGAACCCTCAATATAACGCCCCGCAGCGGCTAAAAACTCTTCTAGCGGATATTTTTTATTTATTGGCACTAATTCATCACGTAACTTATTGTTTGGCGCATGAATTGATATTGCTAACGCACAATCAATTTTTTCTTTTAGCATATCAAGCGCAGGTACTACGCCAGAAGTACTAACCGTAACACGACGCTTTGACAGACCATAACCTAAATCATTTAACATAGTATCTAATGCAGGAATAAGGTTTTTCATATTCAGTAACGGCTCACCCATCCCCATCATAACAATGTTGGTAATTGGACGAGTACCGGCAATACGAGTGGCACCAATATCATTAGCAACTCGCCATACTTGGCCAATAATTTCAGCCATTGAGAGGTTACGGTTGAAACCTTGTTGCGCAGTTGAACAGAAAGTACACTCTAAAGCACAACCCACTTGCGATGAAACACAAAGGGTTGCGCGACCATTTTCAGGGATCCACACCGTTTCAACTTCCTGACCACCTTCTAAACGTAGAGCATATTTAATCGTGCCATCGTTTGACACTTGTTTTTCAGAAATTTCAGGCGCTTTAATTTCAGTATCACGTTGTAACTTCTCACGTAACTTTTTATTCAGGTTAGTCATCAAGTCAAAGTCATCATAACCAAAGTGATACATCCATTTCATAATTTGATCGGCACGAAATGGCTTTTCGCCGATGGAAGCAAAATATTCCCTCATTCCTTGATGGTCAAGGTTCAGTAAATTAATTTTATGCTTTACAGGGGTTACTACTTCGGTTACATCACTCATGATAAAAAGTTTCTCAACACTACAAAATTACAGAATAAATTGTACGCTTTTTGCGCAAAACAAACAATTTAGTGGATCTATTTCAAACCTTAAAAAAGTTTAAACTAAATAAAAGTCAATGTTCTCAGTAGTCTGTGCTCTGCAAAAACATTCAATTTTCTATAGCCTTAAAATAGACAAAAGGATTTTACCGATTAACGGTAAAATCCTTCAAATTAATTCTTAAACAATACTAAGCAACCTGTTGTGCAGATAGCTTATGATATAAGCTTTAAAATTAACGAGTACGTGGACAGATTTCTTCATCAGCGAAGAAGTATGCAATTTCACGTGCTGCTGATTCTAAAGCGTCAGAGCCGTGAGCTGCATTTTCGTCGATTGAGTCAGCAAGATCGGCACGGATAGTACCAGCAAGTGCTTCAGCAGGGTTAGTAGCACCCATGATTTCACGGTTTTTAAGAACAGCGTTTTCGCCTTCTAAAACTTGTACCATTACTGGGCCAGAAGTCATGAATTCAACTAAAGCGCCGAAGAAAGGACGTTCGCTGTGCTCAGCGTAAAAACCTTCTGCTTTTTCTTTTGATAAGTGAATCATTTTAGAAGCAACGATTTTTAAACCAGCAGTTTCAAAACGGTTATAGATTTGACCGATAAAGTTTTTAGCAACTGCGTCAGGTTTTACGATAGAAAAAGTACGTTCGATAGCCATGATAGCCCTCTCAATAAAATTAGAATTAAATACGGTATAAATTTTGGCGCGATTATAGACGAATTAAAAGCAAATGCCTAGGCTTATCACTTTTCATCAGCACAGTAATAATTTGAGGGATTTTCTTAACTAGGGCCGCTGCCACTGATGATATTGCATTAAAGCCTAAAAGCAGCTTGACCATTGTTGCTTCAGTAAAACATAAAACGCCCATCAAGATGGGCGTTTTGCAGTCGACACTATTATGTTAAAGCCATTGGCTCATGGCTTAAATACTAATGCGGCGGTACTGACGATATTGCGGTGTCCAAAAGTTAGCCTCAATCTTCTCTGCTAATTGTTCATCAGAAAGTGGCAACGCATGCCCTTGCTCATAAGCAACTTTAGCAACAGCAAAAGCTATTCTTTTACTTAGGCCGGCAATTTCAACTAATGGTGGTAGCAACTCTCCCTTGGCGGTATTCGCCAAAGGTGAAGCTTGTGCTAACATTTCACTTGCGGCCATTAACATTTTATCAGTGATACGAGCTATATTGGCAGAAACTACCCCTAAGCCGATACCAGGGAAAACATAACTATTGTTGCACTGGGCGATAGGAAAAAGTTCGCCTTTATATTCAACAGCTTCAAACGGGCTGCCGGTAGCAATAATAACCTCACCTTCAGTCCAGTTAATAACCTGTTCTGGCGTTGCTTCGACTTGACGACTTGGATTACTCAGTGGGAATATTATAGGTCTAGCACAATGCGACTTCATCGCTTTGATGACTTCCTCAGTGAATAAGCCAGGCACGCCAGAAACACCGATTAAAATCGTTGGTTTTGCGCCGTGCATGACTTCTAACAACGAAGCGTATTCACCGGCGGCATTCCATGTTGCAGTGGCAGACTGTTTTTGTGCCAGTTTCGCTTGAAAGTCACGTAAACCCGTCATACCTTCAGTTAATAAACCGAAACGGTCGATCATAAATATTTGGCTGCGAGCTTGTTGTTCAGAAATTCCTTCACTAACCATTTGTGCAATAATTTGTTCGGCAATACCGCAACCGGCAGAGCCTGCGCCAACAAAGGCAACTCGTTGTGCTGACAATGGTACATTTTTGGTGCGACAAGCCGCTAATAACGTGCCAACCGTTACTGACGCTGTGCCTTGAATATCATCGTTAAAACAACATATTTCATCACGGTAACGGTTTAGTAATGGTGTGGCATTAGGTTGCGCAAAATCTTCAAACTGCAATAACACATGTGGCCAACGACGTTTAACAGCATTGATAAACATTGCTAAAAACTCATCGTACTTTTCTTGCTCAATACGAGGATGGCGCCAGCCCATATACATAGGATCGTTTAACAGTTTTTCATTATTGGTACCAACATCAAGCATAACCGGCAAAGTATATGCTGGGCTAATACCACCACAAGCCGTATAAAGCGAGAGCTTACCAATTGGAATGCCCATACCGCCAATACCTTGATCGCCTAAACCCAGAATACGCTCACCATCGGTAACGACGATAACTTTAACTTTATTTTTCGTGGCATTACGCAAAATGTCATCAAGCTGATGACGTTGGTCATAAGAAACAAACAAACCTCGTGAACTACGATAAATATCAGAAAATTGTTCACAAGCATCACCAACGGTTGGGGTATAAATAATTGGCATCATTTCAGCCAGGTGCGCTTGCACTAACTTAAAAAATAAAGTTTCATTATTATCATGAATCGCACGTAAATATATGTGTTTATTCAAGTTAGTATCAAAAGTACGATACTGCATATAAGCACGTTCAACTTGCTCATCGATACTTTCAAAACGCGGCGGTAACAAGCCGGTTAAATTAAAATGTGAGCGTTCCTCTTCACTAAATGCACTACCTTTATTGAGTAGAGGTGTTTCTAATAAGCTAGGACCCGCATATGGGATATATAATGGACGTTGATTAGTTTCAGATGTCATAGTTGAAGTATATTCTTTATATTTTTAGTGAATGGTGAAAATTCACCACAATAATAATCGAGCGCATATTATAGCCAAATATCGGCTTTTGAAAAGTGATATAGATTAATCATTCAACATTAATCTGCTCTAAATAAAATAGAAGAGAAATTTAATCCGCTTCTGATATCCAAGCCAACTGAATTGCTTCAAGTACCCGTTCACCACAATGCTTGGGATCATCATCAAAGTTTTCTAATGCCAAAACCCATTGCATTAATTCAGGAAAATGTAATGTCATAGGATCGACATCAGGATGCTCTTCGATCAGGTCGAGTGCAATATCAAGTGAATCAGTCCAGCGATAACTCATGGTCTACCTCTTTTTGTTTATCTAATTAGTGAATGATCAAACCAAACCAAAGTGCATCAGCAGCTAACATCAAAATTAACCAAAAAATGATCATTCTAGCTTTACGGCAAAACTGACAATCGGTATGCCACCATTGTTTAAACGATGATTTATTCACAGCAATTACTTAACTTAAAATTTATATGGAACAGTATAATAGTATATTTGTCATTAGGTTATTCATTAAGCAAAAAATAATGATACTAAATGAGTATAATAATACCAAGTCTATTAAGTTTGTTCACTGAGTGGGAAGAAACTTAGTAGAATTGGTATAAATCATTCTAAACTTACTAGGACTGGAAACCAATCAATGTCACCGATAAAATTCACGGCCAATGAAAAGTCATTGTTAATCGACAAATTACAACGCTATTTTCTGAAAGAACTAGAGCAAGAATTGGAGCAATTTGATGCTGATTTTTTACTTGATTTCTTTACTAAGGAATTAGGTGCCGTTTATTACAACCGTGGCTTGTATGACGCCCAAGCCTTAATGTCAGAAAAACTTGAATTAATTTCTGAACAAATTGTTGAGTTAGAGTTACCAATTACTTAACATCGCTTGAGTATAAAAAGCTAACTCAAGACTAAATTATTTGATATATGGCAAAGTAATTATTCTTGATTGCTTTATGATCGCCACAATATAAACACCTAAGGTTGCAGCTATGATGCAAATTACCGATTTAAAAAAAGAACAACAAATAACGCCGCTATTTAGATTAGGTTTTCGGCCTTTCTTTTTGGCTGGCGCACTTTTTAGTGTTATCGCTATTTTCTTATGGATTATGCTGTATCGAGGAGCTTTAGACATTCAACCTTTAGGTGGCGGCTACTGGTGGCATATTCACGAAATGATTTTTGGTTTTGGCTGTGCCATCATTGCAGGTTTTCTGTTAACAGCCGTACAAAATTGGACTGGACTTCCGGGTGTTAAAGGTAAGCTTTTAGCGGCTTTATTTCTCCTCTGGTTATTAGGCCGAGTGAGTTTATTGTTACCCAATATCTTTGGCCCAGCCCTAAGCACAGTAATAGATTTAGCATTTTTACCTTGTGTTGCTTTTATCTTGGCAAAACCAATATTAGCGATTAAACAATATCGCAATTTATTTTTTGTGCCTTTGTTAACTATTTTCACTCTCGCTAATGCAGAAATGCACGCCAGCATTTATTATCCGGCATCAATCTCTACGCAATATGCTGGTTATGCTGGTGTTATGTTAATTACCTTACTGATCTCGGTTATGGTTGGCCGCGTAGTGCCTATGTTTACCGCCAATGGCACAAAAACCACAAAAACTACGCCACTGCCTTGGCTTGATAAGTTAACTAATGGTTCACTGGCTTTGCTCACCATACTACTGCTATTACATCCGATCATTGGCGTAAATAACTTTTATATCGGTATTATTTTAATCTTCGCCGGTATTTTTCAAGCTATCCGTTGGCTGAGATGGCGCCCTTGGATAACCCTAGGCGTGCCACTACTATGGTCATTACACTTTTCAATTAAAGCGCTGGCTTTTGGCTTAACATTACTCGGTTTCAGTTATTTAATACCTGAAATACCGAGCAATCATATTTGGCATTTAATCACTATTGGTGGCATTGGCGGTGTTATTCTCGCGATGATTTCGCGCGTATCATTAGGTCATACAGGTAGAACTTTACAGCCCCCAATGCTGATGTCACTGGCTTTTGCTGCCATGGTACTAGCCAGCTTAATCAGAAGTTTTGGCCCTTGGGGCTTGCCAGAAAAAACCATGATATTTATCGATATCAGTGGTTTGCTTTGGCTGATCAGCTTCGGATTATTTGTTATCTTCTATGGTCCAATGCTGTTAAAGTCTCGCGCTGATGGCCGCCCAGGATAAACGTTTGGCACGCTCATTAATGACCATAACCAAGTTTTAATTTCTTCAATATTAACGTCTTTACAGTCCACACTGTTAAGACGTTAATATTTCAATTCGATATTCTCCAAAATATCCAAAAATGCCATCGACCCATTGACAGCTTTACGATAAGCTTGGCAAAATTTTTCTAATGAGTCTCTTCCATGCGAGCTGTATTTTTAGATTATCAAACCTTTAGCCAATCCTTAGATTTATCAACTATTAATCAGGTAGTCAGTAACCTTAACCTACACGCAACAACATCTCCCTCACAAGTCGTGCAACATAGTGCTAATGCAGAAATTATATTAACTAACAAAGTAGAACTAAGCCGTGAAACATTAAGTCAGCTACCTGATTTAAAACTAATATGTGTCACCGCTACCGGCATTAATAATGTCGATATTGCAGCAGCGAAAGCACTCGGTATAGCGGTGACTAATGTCAGTGGTTATGCAAAAAATACCCTTGTCCAATATATTTTTGCTCAGTTACTGGCTCACTTTAGTCAAATTGAGCATCACAACCGCAATACCCAACAGGGTTTATGGCAGAAAAGTGAGACCTTTTGTCTGCACGGTAATGGCAGTATCGAACTAGCAGGCAAGTCTATCGCTATTATTGGTTACGGGGCTTTGGGACAAAAAGTTGCCGATATTGCTAAAGCTTTTGACATGACGGTACTGATTGCAGAAAGACCTGGTGCTACAACGATTAGACCTGAGCGAATGGCGTTTTTAGCCGCTATCGAGCAAGCAGATATTATCAGCTTACATTGCCCGCAAACGCCAGAAACACAAGGTATGTTTAATGCGGAGTTATTTGCTCGTATGAAAACAAGCGCGATACTGATTAATACCGCACGCGGTGCTTTAATTAATAACCAAGATTTGCTCAGTGCCTTAAATAACGATGAAATTGCCTGCGCGATTTTAGATGTACTTGAACAAGAGCCACCACCAAAAGATCATATACTTTTAGCTGCGCAGTCACCTAAGTTAAAAATTACCGCTCATATCGCTTGGGCAAGCCAACAAGCACAGCAGGCCTTACTTAATTTGGTCGCCAGGAATATAACGGCATTTAAGCAAGGTGAACACACAAATCGTGTTGATTAATACTGAGTAAAACAACAAGTAGAAGGCCCGTATTTTAAAACCACTGGTCTTTTACTTTCCCATAATGAAAATAGCCCCACTGCCCTACTCGTCGTAATGAACGCGCAAATCGTGTTGATTAAGGCTGAGTAAAGCAACAAGTAGAAGGCCCGTATTTTAAAACCACTGGTCTTTTACTTTACCGTAATGAAAATAGCCCCACTGCCCTACTCGTCGCAATGGAGCAAATGGAAACTTAGGCAAAGCTTTATTGTACAACGGCAAATCAGGTACCGGTTTTTCAGCCACTTTTTCAGCTAAACGCTTGCCCGCTTGTACCGAAAATGAAACGCCACTACCGCAGTAGCCCATGCTGTAAAATACCGACTTTTCATCATTTTGATAAATGTGCGGTAAATCATCTAACGCCATACAAATCCAGCCAGACCAAGCATAACTGTAGTTGATGTTGCTCAGCGCAGGAAAACTGCTTTTGAGTACCGACAGTAGACGTTGTGCGTAATAAGGATCTTCTGCACTTTTGCCGGTGATCGCTCCTCTACCGCCAAACAATATTCTATTATCGGGTAACTTACGGTAATAATACTTCAATGCTCGCGTGTCCATAACCACATTAGAGGTTAAGAAATTACAAGCAGCAAGTTGTGCTTCATTTAATGGTTCAGTAACAATAATTTGTGACAATACTGGCAATGTTCGATCGGTGGTTAAGTCGTGAAAACCTTTTGGCGTATAGCCATTAGTTGCAATAACCACTTTTTGCGCACTAACAATACCATTAGGCGTGTGCAGCTTCTGCTTATTGTCACCTGACAGCCATTGGGTTACTGGAGAAGCACAATGTACTTTCGCGCCAGCTTGACGGGCTAATTTTTGATAGCCCCAAGCCAGTTTTAAAGGATTTAAACCAAAACCGTCTTGATAACGAATCGCGCCATAAGCATTGCGGTCATCCATATATTGTTGACGTACTTCAGCTTGTGAAAGAATTTCAACGTCATAACCAAACATTTTCTGTTGAAGCTTGGCCAACTCAACCAGCTCTTTCAATTTATTAGGCTTATGCGCAACCTTGATATAACCAGCACTCTGGCGATCGCAGTCGATGCCTTCGCCGATCAAGCTATTTACCGTGTCGACACCTGCCGCCATTTCCTGATAAATACCGCGCATCACTTCTTCGCCCCATTGCTTAGCCATTTGGCCATAGGACTTGCGACCGGAAGATTTCAAAATAAAACCGGCATTACGCCCACTACAACCCCAGGCAGTTTGATTAGCTTCTAAAACATGCGCTTTAATACCATGTTCTCGAGCCAAATGCAGCGCACAAGATAATCCGGTATAGCCTGCACCAATAATGGCGACATCAACATCAATATCACCGCTAACCGCACCATCGTGTTCTGGTGCGACTCCGGAAACATTTGCCCAGTAACTTTCAGGATACTTTTCATTACAACCTGGCGATAAATCGTGCAAAGGATCGTACATTTTCACTTCCAAAATTAGCTAACACAACAAGGTTAATTTTAATAACTGACACACTTAAAGTATCTCAGAAAAAACAGTACAATGCTGCAATAACTAATTCAATAAAAACAACTTTATGGGCATAACGCTTAACTATCAACAATTAACCCCGGCCGACTTTGACCAGGTTATTCACTTAGCAACTACAGTGCACGGTGAAGGCTATATTGATCAAACCAGCATGCAAGCTTGGTATGAAAAAGGTTTGAAAAACAACATCAACGCAGGTTTTGTTGTTTACCATAATGAAAAGCTAGTCGGCTTTCGCATTACCTACGCGGCACAGCAATGGCAAATAGATCAATGGTGTACAACCCAATTATGGTCAGTAGCCCCTGAGCAAGTGTGTTATTTTAAATGTAATACGGTTGACGAAGATTATCGTGGTCATGGTATTGGCGGCGAACTACTGCAACGCTCAATTACCGCAGCAAAACAACAAGGCGCCATTGCTGGCGTTAGTCATTTATGGAAACAAAGCCCAGGCAATAGCGCGGTAAAATATTTTACAAAATGCGGCGGCATACTCATTAAAGAGCATCCGGACCGATGGCATGAATTGAGTTTAGCGGGTTACGACTGTCCGATATGTCATTTTAATTGTCACTGTGAAGCGGCTGAAATGATGGTTATGTTTGACTGATTAAGTGAATTAATGCCTGAGTGACTAACTGACTAACTGACTAACATTGCTGATTAATCTATCCATTCATCTGCACTTACCTATTCTATTTATTGGCTATTAAAATCGTTAATAGCCAATAAACCTTCAGTCCTGATTAGTTAACAGTTAGATAATACTTAGATAATAGTTAAGTAACCATTAAGCAATCATTCGACCTCTAGCCAAATAATTTACGTAAAATTGAAGGGTTCGCTCCTACTTTTTTCACCGCTACTGACGAAACTTCCGGTAAAGCATCGAAACTGGATAACGTTGGAAACTGAACCGAAAAGTTACTATGTTCGTAATCGCCAATGGCCGGATTAAAACGATATTCTTTACGCCACAGTGCCAAGTTTTCAGTCACTTGCTTAATAGCATCAACCACAAAAGCCACTTCTTTATCAGACGTCGTCGGATGAAACGAAGCCCGTATCCAACCCGGCTTTTCAGCATAATCACCGGCATCTATTTGCTCAGTAATTTTTGATGACGTGCTTTGATCCACATTTAATAAAATATGACCATAGGTACCAGCACAAGAACAGCCACCGCGAGTTTGTACGCCAAATTTATCGTTCAGCAAGCGCACCACTAAATTATAATGTGCGCTGGGAATGTAAAAAGACACTATGGCTAGACGATCACGAAGTGTAGGTTCAAGCATAACAACCTGCTCATTTTGCGCTAATGCATCCATCACATAATCCGTTATTTCAGCCTCACGTTGACGAATATTTTCCACACCCATTGCATCTTTAAGCTTTATTGCCAAAGCAGTTTTAATACATTGTAAAAACCCCGGTGTACCGCCGTCTTCTCGCATTTCAATGTTATGAAAAAAACTATGCTTGCCCCAAGGATTAGTCCAAGTAACCGTACCGCCACCCGGATGATCTGGCACTTTATTTTTGTACAATGCTTTGTTAAACACCAAAACGCCAGAACTACCAGGTCCGCCCAAAAACTTGTGCGGCGAAAAGTAAATAGCATCTAGCGCTTGCTTTGGATTGCTTGGGTGCATATCAATATCAACATAAGGAGCAGAAGCAGCAAAATCAACAAAACACAGACCACCATGTTGATGCATCAACTCTGCGAGTTGATAATAAGGCGTTTTAATCCCCGTGACATTTGAACAAGCAGAAAATGATCCTATTTTAACCTCTCGATCTTTGTACTTTTCCAGCAGAATAGCTAAGTGATCTAATGAGGGTAAACCATGACTATCAGGCTCAACAATTTCCAGCGTAACATCACATTCGTACCAAGAAGTTTGGTTCGAATGATGTTCCATGTGGGTAATAAAAACCACCGGTCTTTCATGCTCTGCAAATGCGACTTGTGCCTGCATACGTTCAGGAATACGTAAACCCAAAATACGTTGAAATTTATTCACAACAGCGGTCATGCCTGCGCCAGCCGTGATCAAAATATCGTTATCACAAGCGTTTACATGGCGTTTAATAACATGTTGCGCTTCATGATAAGCATGTGTCATCGCACTACCGGTAAGATTTGTCTCGGTATGCGTGTTGGCAACATAAGGCCCAAGTTCATTAGTTAAGTAATCTTCAATCGGTTGATAAAGCCGGCCACTGGCAGTCCAATCAGCATAAATAATATCGAGCGTTTTACCGTTGATTTGATGTTGCAGGTTTTGCCCAATAATGTGCTGACGAAAAGGTAAGAAATAGTTTTCCAATGACATGATGTCAGCTCTTAATGCTCTAGAATAAAAACAGACTAACAGCTATCATTTTTTGAGCAATATAAAACCAACAAATAACCATAAGTAGCAAACTCATTCCAAAAAAGCGATATGCATTAAAAATAACAACCTTTAGCCGTCAATTTTGAACCTGAGATGAAAATACATTTTATTAATCACGATAAATTGAAATATTTTTCTAAAATGCGCTGTTTTTTAGATAATAGTAATACTGATTATCGAAGTAGTGAATTTAGCTCTGCGGAGTGCTTGAGACTAGAAATCACTAGATAAGATTGCCTTATAATGTTCACTTTTGCCAGCAAGGCACTCAGTCAAGTAGTTGAATATCGATATTGGCATCAGAACTAATTTAGAGTGAGTGTCCGTTTAATTTTTGATAACTTAGCCAAGGTGTTTCGAGGACAATTCATCGCGCTACTGTGTGCGTCTGGTTATTATCTCCCGGCTAAAACCTCTAGTTCGTGGGTAGCTGATTGTCAGCACGTAGGGAAAGGCGATAGTGCGTTAACCTACCTTGCTAGATACCTCTATCGTGGGGTGGTGAATGAAAACAACCTACTCTCGATTAAGCATGACCGAGTGACGTTTCAATATAAAGAAAGCAAAACGAAACAGTTTAAAACCATCACCGAGCACGCTACGGCCTTTTTATGGCGAGTACTACAACATGTGCTGCCTAGCGGTTTTCGACGAGCACGCAATTATGGTTTTTTACATGGCAATGCTAACCGTACGTTAAAGCGGTTACAGTTACTGCTTAACGTGGTGTTAGTGCCCAGTGAAACATTACCTAAAAAAGGCGTTTGTTGCCCTAATTGTGCCACTCAAATGACGCTATACCTAATGCGACGAGGTCATCGCGTCATTAGGGGTCATACGATATAAAACAAGGAAGTGCCTAAGCAAAAGGAATTGTTGCGCCCTAAACAGTCACAAAGTGAGGATAATAAATATAAGAAAAAACAAATTGTTGCGTTACTATATTACCAAACTCTGTTTAGTGATAGTAGCTGCGCTTGGCCTGAAAATCACCGCTTAGAGGCACCGCCAACAGACAACCCATCTTAGTTTTATTTATTTACTTATAAAGAGTACGCACCAACACCGGGCTTGTTCAACAACAGGATTAAGTTGCGGCTGCGCGCAACCTATCCTTTATTTATTATGAATACTACCCTCGCAATTGCGACGTTATAGAAGCTTTAATTGATTGCTCATAATCACCAACTAGATCAAGACAAACTTCTTTTGTACAATAAGAAACAAACTTTTGAGGATTGCCTTTCGAGTCCATTGCTGATATCTCATAAAATGTATATGACTTAAATTGACTTTCATTAACAATAACATCGGTTGAGCTTCGTTTAAAGTCGGCGACTAAATCTAAATCATTTAAGCGAAAATCCATGAAATATTTTCCACCTTCTGAATTCTTGCAAGTATAGAGAACCGAAGCCTTTTCTACTAGCAAGTTTGCTTTCGCTTCGCAGTCTATAGATAAAACTAATTTGTCAGGAAGTATTTTTACAACAACTCCTTTTTCTGACTTTGCAGAGGAGTTAAAAGTAATAAGTATTAATATTATGCCTAAAATTTTCATGGAACCATCCTTTGTATTTATAACGCCGTTTTAAGCGGCTAAGTAAAGTTGGCTAAAATGTGAGGAACGAACACAGCCAACTTTATGTGTCCGACTTGAAAACACTTATTAAGTGTACAGGCCACTTACAGTAGCTTTTTAAGCCACCTTGGTTCCTTTCCATTTAAAAAATAATGGATCATAGCAATGGCGGCTTGTGGAAAAATATCACAATCTTTACTTAAAAATTGAAAATATAATGACTCTGTATCAACTGCCTGCTGATCTATATTTTTCATGTGGATAGTTGAATCTCTGGCCTCTTTTAGTTTTTTAAATGCTTCCCAAGGCCTTTTACCTTTTGGCGTAGGGAGTCCTTTAATTTTAGGTAAAATTAAAGATATTTTTTCTTCTGTAGATAACTGTCGTTCAAGTTCAAGAGGAGAAAGAATAACCCTTTTTTTTCTGCGTTTTACTTCTGTTGCCTCTTTAATTTCTCTTGCAATTGTATGGTTACAGAAGACTTCGATAGCTTGGTAAGAAAAGGTTACAGCAATCATGCATTGTTCAAAGTAATTAAACAAACACTCATCACTATCATGATTAACAGCAAGCCCAGAACCTTGAGGGGTAGCGACTTTCCCGTATGCAATTCTAGATTTGAAGTCTTTTGCACTTTTAGCGGCATTTATGGCAATATTTAAAGCCATAGCTGTTGAACTAGGTAGAGTAAAACCTATATTTTGTTTATCTTCTGTTTGAACTAAAGTTGATTGATATATCGGTGTTCCTGCTTTATGAGATGGTCCTCCAGGGTACGCCGCTGGGATATCCTCTTTTATAGTGCCAACAGCTGAAATCCTCCAATCTCCGAATTCATCTTCCATGCTTACTCCGTACACTTAACGAGCCTGTAGAATTACTCGTTTTTATTAAAATTAAATAATGAAAATACTCTAACTGGATTATTTTCTTTTAACAATCAAAAACGTTTACGTTTTTGCCGATTTTAATTTTGCATCGTTAAACATTTATTAATGGTGATGACTAAGTTGTTAATGTAGTTTTTAGGCTATTTTTGTGCTGTGATGTTAGGGTTTTAGGCCCTAATGCAGGCGACTTCTTAACTTTTCAATGTTATGAACAAGGCAATACATTTGCCATTGGGTGTTCACTTTATCTTGCCCGCGCAAGGTGAATTTATTCATGCCTTTGTTGACAGTAATATTGCCAAATATGGGTTCTATTGCGCCTAATCTTTTACTGTATTGCCGTCGCCCAATTGAACTGTCTATTTTTACCTTCATTCGGTCACTGTGACTGATATTTTGCGCTAGGTTTGTTAAGAACTGGACTTGTCGACCGGTTGATTTAGGGGGCTTTCGCATACATTGCCTTTGTAATGGACAAACGCGACAGTCTTTTAAATATCCCGTAAATCGACTGTAGCTTCTGCCATCAGTGATAATGCCCGCACTTTGTCGCCATAGGGGTTTGCCCGCAGGGCAAACACAGGTATTAGTTGTGGGGTCAAAATGAAAACTCTCGCGCGTGAATAATCGAGGCCTGCCTTTACTGCGTTTTAATCGCCGTTTCTCTTGCGCTGTATGATAGGTTTCACTGGTTTTAAAAAGCGGGTTTCGGCTTCTAAATTGTGTATCCGCGATATAACTGTCTAACCCGGTTGTGGCGATATATTCAAGGTTAGCTTCACTATGAAAGCCGCTGTCTGCGGTAAATTTAGCGGTTTCAAAAGCGTTTGGCGTACCGAGTTTTTCTAATTGATGATGAAGTTGTTCTATGGCAGGTTTTAAGGTTTGTTGCTCGCCAACACTGCCCCATGTTTGCGCTTGAAGAATGATTTGATGCCGGTCGTCGTTAATGGCAATACCGTTATAACCTTGAATGGTGCCTTTGCTGGTGGTCATTTTAGCGCTGTCGTTATCGGTAATATTGCTTTTCACGGGTTTACCTCGGCTACCGAGTTTTTCCTGATGAGTAGCCATGAACTCGCTGATTTTACTGGCGCTATTATCAAGTTTCGCTTTTTGCTTTAAGTCATGGCTGACTTCATCACCGCTCATGCCATCTTGTGCTTGATGCCTCGCCAATATACGTTGGCTGGCTTTACGTAATTTCACTTCCTTACGCTTTAGCTCTTCAAACGTGCCACTGTATTCCTTACTCGCGTTTGATTTGATTTTACAACCATCGATAGCAAACATATGGCGACCAATGAGGCCTTCTTTATCACATATCATTAATACTTGGGTAAATAGCGGTTCAATTTGGTCTTTCATCCGCGCGACGAATGCGGCAATCGATGTGTAATGTGGCTGAACATCACCCGATAAACTCATAAAGGTAATGTTGGTTTCACAGGCGTTGGCAATGCGGCGACTACTGATAAAGCCACGAGAATAACCAAAGAGGATTATTTTTAGCATCACGGACGGAGAATAGGCGGCTGCGCCGCCTTTATCGTTACAATACCATTGTTCAAAGCCCGATAAATCAAGATGGTTATCAACAATATGCGCAAGCGCATATTCAAAGGTGCCGGGGATTATTTGCTGTGAAAAATCAATGGGAATGAATTTACTTTGACAGGATAAATCAGGTTTATAGTTAGCCATGTGAATTCACTTTCGCCGGATAATATCTATTAGATCACAGACCAGAATATCGCGCAAGGTTAAAAAACAAACAAATCACAAAATATAAAAAAAGACGTAAAAACGTCTTTTTTGGAGAAATTCTACAGCCTCAACGCCCACTTAAGCGGACAAAAATAGTTGGTTAAAATGTGTAGCGAAGCGGAACCTAACCAACTGTTTTTGTTCCGTTTGAAGTGCTTGTTGAACGAAGCCGCTTTGCGGCAGAAAAAACAAAAGTAATCTGTACTTACCTTAACTGTCAATATCGGCAGTCTTGAGGAGTACCTTATGAATATCATCGAGCAAGCTCGTTTCAATTTATTGGTTCAATCTTACCTTAACGAACTGACCTTACAAGGAAAAAGTGACAAAACTATTGACTGTTACAGTCGATGTTTTAGGCAAACAGCCACTTTCTTTGATACCTGCCCAGACGACTTGACGGTTGAAGCGCTGAAAACTTACTTCCTGTACCTCGTTGAGAATAAATCATGGAGTCACGTTAAAATCACCCGTTGTGCTATTCAGTTTTTATACACACATGTGCTACAGCGCCCTTGGCAATGGGTTGATATTGTTAAGCCCCCTAAAGTTCAAGCACTTCAGGATGTTTTATCCTTATCTGAAGTCGCTGCAATTATTAATACCACGCGTCAATTACGATACCAAGTGTATTACTTAACCACTTATAGTTTAGGGTTACGCTTATCTGAAACCTTAAATTTAACGATTGCTGATATTGATCGTCATTTAATGCAAGTGCATTTACGTTATACCAAAAACAAAAAAGACCGTTTCGTTCCTTTGCCACAAGCAACCTTGTTGGCATTACGTCATTATTGGAAAACACACCGTCATCCCAGTTTGTTGTTTCCTGGGGGGAAGCCACCACATAGTCGACAAGACAAAACGCTGGTCATGGACAAAGGCGGTATACAAAAAACCATTAAACTTGTCGCTAACGCCTGTGGCATAACTAAAAATGTTCACGTGCATACGCTGAGACACTCTATTGCCACTCATATGCTTGAGCGTGGCGCGAGTTTACGCTCTATTCAAGTTTTTCTAGGTCACGCTTGCCCCAAAACAACCGCGCTTTATACCCGCATGACAGAGGAAGTCGCGCAAAACAGTACACTTATGCTCAATGATATCGTTGACTCGCTTAACATTACTTGGCGGGAGCAGCGTGATGATTGAACTCGCCCAGATAGCCAGACAGTATCAAGATGAATTTACCCAAAAATACGCGAAACAAATGAAAGGAGTACACCATCAGGCACTCACAAAAATCATGGCGTGCCATACCCCACAAGCAGGGGCAATGTTGTATCATTGTGATGATTGTCAAACCAACAGCACCTTTCATCCTTCATGTGGCCATCGACACTGTCCGGCTTGCCAACATAAGAGCAATAGTGATTGGTTAACGTTGCAACAACAAAAATTGTTGCCTGTAGATTATTATTTAGTAACGTTCACGTTACCCTATCAATGTCGTCATTTTATTTGGACTCACCAAAAGTGGGCTTATCAAGCGATGTTCACTGCCGCTAAACAAACCCTAGACGCTTTTTTTAAACGAGATAAACAGCTTGGGGAAAATAATGGCCTCATTGCGGTGTTGCACACGCACTCCAGGCGACTTGAGTTTCACCCTCACATTCATCTTGTGGTACCCGCAGGCGGGTTAGATAAATCGAGAAAACAGTGGCAAACAAAATCAGGGAAATACCTTTTTAAAGCCGATAACTTAGCCAAGGTGTTTCGAGGAAAATTCATCGCGCTACTGTGTGCGTCTGGTTATTATCTCCCGGCTAAAACCTCTAGTTCGTGGGTAGCTGATTGTCAGCACGTAGGGAAAGGCGATAGTGCGTTAACCTACCTTGCTAGATACCTCTATCGTGGGGTGGTGAATGAAAACAACCTACTCTCGATTAAGCATGACCGAGTGACGTTTCAATATAAAGAAAGTAAAACGAAACAGTTTAAAACCATCACCGAGCACGCTACGGCCTTTTTATGGCGAGTACTACAACATGTACTGCCTAGCGGTTTTCGACGAGCACGCAATTATGGTTTTTTACATGGCAATGCTAACCGTACGTTAAAGCGGTTACAGTTACTGCTTAACGTGGTGTTAGCGCCCAGTGAAACATTACCTAAAAAGGCGTTTGTTGCCCCTAATTGTGCCACTCAAATGACGCTATACCTAATGCGACGAGGTCATCGCGTCATTATGGGTCATACGATATAAAACAAGGAAGTGCCTAAGCAAAAGGAATTGTTGCGCCCTAAACAGTCACAAAGTGAGGATAATAAATATAAGAAAAAACAAATTGTTGCGTTACTATATTACCAAACTCTGTTTAGTGATAGTAGCTGCGCTTGGCCTGAAAATCACCGCTTAGAGGCACCGCCAACAGACAACCCATCTTAGTTTTATTTATTTACTTATAAAGAGTACGCACCAACACCGGGCTTGTTCAACAACAGGATTAAGTTGCGGCTGCGCGCAACCTATCCTTTATTTATTAGCAGGTTGTTTACACCCAACTTATTAGTTATTGAACACCCGCCATTTTATACAGAAATAATGCAAGTCCACCAAAAAAAATGATACCAACGATTACCATGACTGTTAATGTTTTGGATTGTTTCATTGAATCTGATAAATCTTTTGCTGGCACTAGTCCTAACGCCATTAGAATATTTACAATAAAATCCATTTAATACTCCTTGTTGATTAACCTGCTAACAGCTTATTAAACGGAAAAATTCCGCCTTTCCACAAGCAAGATCACACTACTTGTGAATATTTATTCAAATCAATATACATAACTTAATATTACCATTCAATAAGTTATTGTCAGCTCTTGAATAACCTGATGTAAAAAGGCAGATTTAATCTGTCTCTCTACAAAAAAGCGGGAAATGCGACAATACTGTATGAACAACCAGCAGTAACTTTAAAATTTGCAACAATATAATTAGTGCTTTAAAAATATAACAACACGCTCTCAGATTGACTGTAGAAAAATAACAAACAAAACTTAGCTACTCACTAACCTGCCAATTTATAGCGCTTTTATTTTGTGCTGCTAGCCATTGATTGGCCTTTGAAAAGTGTTGGCAACCAAAAAAGCCTCGGTAAGCTGACAGTGGCGATGGGTGCGGCCCATTCAAGACTAAATGCTTTTGCTGATTAATATTCTTACCTTTCTTTTGCGCGTGGCTACCCCACAGTAAAAATACACAGCCTTCGTTACGCTCATTGAGCTCAGCAATAATGTTATCGGTAAAGGTTTCCCAGCCCAATTTAGCATGTGAATGCGCATTTGCTTGCTTAACGGTCAGTACGGTATTGAGCAACAACACGCCTTGCTCAGCCCATTCCATTAAATAACCATGTTTCGGGGTTTTAAAGCCAGCAATATCTTGCGTCAGTTCTTTGTATATATTGACTAATGAAGGAGGAATTTTAATGCCTTTACGTACAGAAAACGCTAAACCATGCGCTTGTGACTCACCGTTAGCACCTAAGCCGTGGTATGGATCCTGGCCTAAAATTACCACTTTTACTTCAGGTAAATCGACGGTTGAAAAAGCCGTAAAAACATCCGCTTCGTTTGGCAATATAACGTCGCCATTAGCTCGCTGCTGCTCGATTTCTTGAGATAGTTCTTGGAAGTAATCTTGTTGCTGTTCATTGGCAATTATTTTTTGCCACTGCGGTTTTAACTTATTCATATCACGGCTCTTATTCAATATCATCTGTACATTATGCGGCATTGGCTACGTAAATGTCATTAACGCACTACCATAACAAGTTAGATGCAATATTTTAGCGATCACTCATAGCTATTTCACCGCACAATTTCAGACAGCCTGGGGTTTTCTCTTCGCACTGCGGAGACAAAAAAGGCAGTAAAAACTGCCTTTAATTTCTTATAAGCTGTTGTTCACTTTAACTAAGCTAATAGATAGGCTCTTAGTTCCGAAAAATCTGTCGAGCTTGTTGTTGATAAAATAGTTTCGCTTGCACAATCGGCTAGTTCTTTCGGTAAACCTATCGGCTGCCCTAAAGTACTTTCAACAATATCTTTAAATTTAGCCGGATGCGCTGTGCCCAAAAATACGCCAAATTCGTTATCAAGGGCATTATATTGTAATGCTCGATAAGCAACAGCAGCATGAGGTTCACTAATGTAGCCAAGTTTTGCTAGCTGAATCATGGTCATCTGTGTTTGCTCTTCATCAATAGAGACAGAGCTGACACAATCTTTGTCAACTAAACCCGCTTTTAGCATATGTTCAACACGTGGCCAGTTATTTGGATTACTTACATCCATGGCATTAGAAATAGTTGCCACGGTCTCATTCGGTGACCATTCACCGGTTTGTAAATAGCGCGGTACCGTGTCATTAGCATTCGTTGCGGCAATAAAGCGCTTGATCGGTAAACCTAAGGCTTTAGCAAAAAGTCCAGCGGTGAGATTACCAAAATTACCACTCGGAATTGAGAACACAATTTCTTTTAAGGCTTCAGCGCCTTTTTGGCGATACAACTGTGCAACGGCTTCAAAGTAATAACAAATTTGAGCTAACAATCGACTGATGTTAATTGAGTTAGCTGAGTTTAAGCCGATAGCTTCTTTTAGCTCTTGATCATCAAAAGACTGTTTAACCAAAGACTGACAATCATCAAACGTTCCCTCTACCGCGATAGTGCGAATATTTCCGCCAAGCGTCGTAAACATTTTTTCCTGTAATAAACTGATCTTACCTTTCGGATATAAAATCACTACATCAATGTTATCAATACCATGAAAGGCATGTGCAACGGCAGCGCCAGTATCACCAGAGGTCGCCGTTAATATCGTGACTTTTTTGTTCTCACTAAATGCTTGTAAACATTTAGCCATAAAGCGAGCACCAAAATCTTTAAACGCTAATGTTGGACCATGAAACAGTTCTAAAATGGCTCTTTTTTCACTGATTGGCTGCATTTGCGCTGGAAAGTTAAAGGCATCAGTGACAATTTTAGTCAGCTGAGCTTCGGTTAAATCATCGCTAACAAATGGGTAAAGTACTTTTACGCTGCGCTCAACCATTGGCAATGCCAATAAGGCTTCAATATCATCAAAACGAGGGATTGCTTCTGGGAAGAATAAGCCTTGATTACGTCCTAAACCTTGCTTTACTGCGCCAGCAAAGCTGACTTGTTCATCATTTTCTTTTAAATTATAAAATTTCACACTCAATTCCTATATAGGTTTATCTTGTGGCTTAATAGCCAACAGACCAAACATTAGAATAATTCTCTAAGGTAAGCTTACCGCACCTTCAGTATCCGCTCGGCAAACATGAACAAATCCGTCACTTGTGCCGTTAGTCGATGTTTGTAAATAATTTTCTGTTAACCAGTTGGCAAACTTTTCAGCTTTTCCTGCATCGTCAGTAACACAAAAAAGTGTCGGACCTGAGCCAGAAATACCAACCGCTAAACATCCTTCCGCTCTTAAGTGGCTGGCAGCTGCGCTATAACCCGGTAAAATTGACTCGCGATAAGGTTCTGCGACTACATCAGTTAATACGCCGAACGCTTGTGCTTTATCACCACGATGACAAGCGTCAACAAAGGTCGCTAAATTCTGACCAAAACTGATCAAATCAGCTCGCGAATAACTCGTTGGCAAGATATCTCTGGCGGCTTTTGTGGATATTTCAATACCAGGATAAGCCATGACAAAGTAGCAATCGTCAAATTGCGGTAAATTACGGGTGATAATCTCTGGGTTTGGCACCATTAATTGCATGCCACCTAAGAAGCACGGCGCGACATTATCATAATGTAAACTACCACTAATTTGTGCTTCCATTTGTCCCATCATTTTTAACAACGCTTGCTCTGAAAAACTAAATTCATGATACTTTTCATAGAAAGCATTTAAACCTGCAAGCGCCGCCACTACAGAACAAGCACTAGAGCCTAAACCGCTGCCTACAGGCATGCGTTTATCTAGCGTAACTTTCACGGCAACCACCGCTTGTTTACTTGCTAGAAGTTGTTCATTAAAAAGCAGTAAACAGTGCCAAACAATATTTTGCTTAACGTCACTAGGTAATTTTTTCGCAAAACTGCCGGTAACTTCTAATTGGTCGTCGCCATTACTGTGCGTGACAGTAACTACATCGCCAAGTAATGTACCGTCGAGTGGCTTAACCGCTAAACCTAAAACATCAAAACCGACATTAACATTGCCAATTGATGCTGGTGCAAAGACTGAAACGCTCATTAATGTTGTTGCTCCCATGCTAACGTTCTTAATACATCACCGAAAACACCGGCAGCAGTTACGGCCGCCCCTGCGCCATAGCCACGTAAAACAAAAGGTAATGGTTGATAATAACGGCTATGAATCGCTAATGCGTTTTCGCCATCTTTAATACTATATAATGGATGGTCGGCACTTACCGCTTCAATAGCGACCTGACACTTTCCATCAACAATATTACCAATATATCTTAATACTTTTCCTTCTGCTTTAGCGGCATCAATACGCTCAGCGAAAGCTTTATCTAATTGAGGTAAGTTAGCCATAAAAGTAGCCACATCGCCGCTAGCATCAAATGAATCAGCTAAAACAGGCTCTATAGTAATATCAGTAAGCTCTAATGGCATTCCTGCCTCTCTAGCCATGATCAACAATTTACGGGCAACGTCCATACCACTCAAATCGTCTCTAGGATCCGGCTCAGTAAAACCTTGCTCTTTGGCTAATGCTGTCGCTTGAGATAATGTCATACCTTCATCAAGCTTACCAAAAATATAAGATAATGAACCAGATAATACGCCTTCAAAACGTTGCAGCTCATCTCCAGCTTTTAGCAAGTTCTGTAAAGTATCAATAACCGGTAAACCAGCGCCAACGGTTGTCTCATATAAAAATCGACGGTTAGTTTTTTGCGCCGCTGTGCGCAATGCTTGATAATATTGCCAAGAATCTGTGTTAGCTTTCTTATTCGGCGTCACGACATTAAAGCCGGCTTCTAAATAATCAACGTATTGCAAAGCCAATTCTTCGTTTGAAGTACAGTCGACTAATACCGGGTTAATTAAGTGGTTCTCTCGAACAAAATGTTTAATATTTTCGACGGTAACAGCTACAGGTTGTTGGTTGAGATTTTCCTGCCAATTAGCAACATCGATACCTTCACTGTTAAATACCATACCTTTACTGTTCGCTAAGCCATAAACTTTTAAAGAAATATTATCGGCTTTAAGTTTTGTCTGCTGACGCGCTATTTGAGCAAGTAGCTCGCTACCGACAACACCACAGCCAACTAAGAAAACGTCGATAGTAGGTTTATGCGAAAAGAAGTTTTGATGACTCACTTTCATGGCATCAGTGCACTTTCTACTTTCAATCACCACTGAAATACTACGCTCAGACGAGTCTTGTGCAATGGCAACCACATTGACTCGAGCTTGCGCTAACGAACCAAAGAATTTAGCGGCAACACCTTGTTGATGATGCATACCATCGCCAACTAACGACACAATAGATAATTGATGCGTTAACGTTAACGGTTCTAATAAACCATTTAACAGCTCTAGTTCAAATTCTTCTTGCAGGCTTTGCTCTGCTTTATCAGCGTCAGACGAGTAAATACAAAAACTGATACAGTATTCACTAGAAGATTGGCTAATAAGAATTAATGAGATTTTTTCACGGCTCATGGTCGCGAAAACACGGCTTGCCATCCCCACCATACCTTTCATGCCTGGGCCTGAAACATTAACCATCGTTAAGTCATCAAGGTTTGAAATCGCTTTCACTCGTTTACTTTGATCATTTTCATTAGCAATTAAAGTCCCTGGCGCATCTGGGTTGCCGGTATTTTTAATTAAACAAGGGATATGATGCTGAGCAATGGGACCAATAGTTTTAGGGTGTAAAACACTGGCGCCAAAATAAGATAGCTCCATTGCTTCTTGGTAAGACAAGTAATCTAATAACTTAGCTTCTTTGATCAAACGAGGATCGGCGTTATACACACCATCAACATCCGTCCAAATTTCACAATATTCTGCTTCACTACATACCGCTAATACCGCTGCTGAATAATCTGAGCCATTTCTACCTAGCGTAGTGACATTATCTTGGCTATCAACACCGATAAAACCCGGCATAAGGGCAATGTTGTTAAGGTCACTATAAACGGCTTGAAACTTCTCTTTACATAGCACGAGATCTGCAACAGCATTCATCGATACGTCGTTGGTACGCAAGAAGCGTTCTGGCTCTATAACACTAGCGTCATAATCATCAGCAGCTAACACCGACTGTAGCAATGCCACACTCAAGCGTTCACCAATACTGATGATGCGTGCACGGACATGTTCTGGACAAAATGATAACAATGTTGCGCCATGCAAATAACGACTAAGCTGCTGCTCCCAAGTTACCAGTACTTGTTCACTATGTAATGGGCAAAACTTTGGTAGGGTCGCGGATAAGTCTTCAATAATATTTTTAATTGCGTGCTTAAAATGTAGCAAGTCACCTTTAAGCTTTTCTTCGTTAGAAATGTTCTCTGCCATCGCTACAAGATGATTGGTTACCCCTTGTGGCGCAGAAACAACAACAGCAAGACGAGACGACTGACTTTTGTTTTTGATGATATTCGCCACTTCGATAAAACGTTGACCCGAAGCCAAAGAAGAACCACCAAACTTTAATACACGCATTTTTACTCCCCTAAAAACAAAAAAAGCCCGTAACCTTTAATAGGTCACGGGCTTGATAAAATTGATAAACTTTACTCGTCAGCCAATGACCACCATCCCAATGAGGGTGGTAGTGGTAATAATAATGATTCGGCTAAGTAAATTATTCATGAGTTATAAAGTGCCTGATATGTTTTTTTCTGTCAACCCATTTTTATGAATAAAACAAACTAATATATGGATAAAATATCAGAAGATTGAATATTTTAGTAAAATATTCAGGCAACAACTGTTTTTTGCGTGAGAGATGGGGTCGCTAAACAAACGCGATCACGGCCCATAGACTTGGCTTCATACAATGCAATATCCGCATTGCTGATCAAATCTTCATAGCGAGTATCTTTTGCATCAATTACTGCAACGCCAATACTGACAGTGACGTTAATGCTGTGTCCTTGATAGTCAACAGTATTGCTAGCTATAGTTTGACGTATCCGCTCAGCCACTTCTTCTGCGCCTACCAGATCGGTATTAGGCAATATCACTGCAAACTCTTCACCACCATAACGACCAAACATATCGCCCATACGCAGCAAATCATTGATAGACTTTGCCGTCTCAACAAGCACTTTATCACCACCTTGATGGCCAAAGGTATCATTCAATGCTTTAAATTGATCTAAATCGAGCATCACTAACGCAAGCTCATAACTATAACGGCGTGCCCGTGAGAATTCACTGGCTAAACACTCTTCCCAATGTTTACGATTAAATGCTTGAGTCAAACCATCAATACGATTAGATAAAGCTAACTCTTCTAGTGCCTTATTTAATTGTGTTTGATAATGGCAAATATCAGTAACATCTTCAATTAAAAGACAAACATGCTCAACTTCCCCTTCAACTTCAACCGGCAGAAAGGTACAATTTTGCGCCATAAAATCACTATCCGTTGTTATCGGACGAGAATGAGAAAGCTCAAACAGGTGATGACGTTGCTCCCAACCGCAAAAGGACTGATTTTTTAGCTGGATAACACTGGATAATTTCCGCTCAAACCACTTTTTGGGTAATTCAGGAAAAACAGTAAAAATACTTTTCCCAATAACATTGTTGTCTTTTTTATTGGCATGTACTTCTAAAAATCGATTCCACATAACAATATTAAAATTACTATCGAGAATCAAAATTCCAGTATTTAACCGGTTGGTAATATTATGATAAAGCGCATCTAACATAATTAAAACTCTTCCAATATACGGTCGATAACGGTCTTAATGTTAATAATGGCTTGCTCAGGGATCAATAACACCATATCACAGTTAAAAGAGTAGTCGGTTACTTGATAACTAATACGCACTTTCAAGGCTAAATCCCAATTAAATGATTGCTGTTGTAAGTGTTGAGTTACAGCGCCGAGGTTAGGCGACAACAACCGAGGCGCACTATATGACATCTGATTATCTATTTGACTAGCAAACACATTCAAAAATGTCGTGGTTAAAATAGAGCTTAAATCGATAATTTGCTCATCAAAAGTTAACTCATCAGCTTCATAACCAAGTAAGTCAGCCAAACGGTTTGAGTCTTGTGGCTGGTACATCAAGAGTGCCTCGCCACGTATACCTTCATAACCAAAAAAGCCTTGGCTAACCACCGCCGTTGCCTTTAAATCTTGATTAAGCGTAACAAAAAGTTGTTCTGACTTTACTTGTTCAATTTTAGGCACTTTCAAATACACAAAGGTATCTAAATAGCGGGCAAGCTGATCACTTGCCTGTCCCATCGCGACATTAATCAGCTCTTGTAAACAATCTTGCTGATCTTCAGTTAAGTCAAATGCATTCATAAAAAACCGTGAGTTTTCAAATTTTCATTTAAGATATCTAATTGTACAGGTTTACGTAGAAATGCTTTTGCGCCTAAATCCATGACTCGGCTTTGCATTTCAGGCTGAACATCGGCAGAAATAACAAATACCGCTAATTCAATATTGTCATCTTTTAATGCTTGTAAAACCCCTAAACCATCGATGACAGGCATAGTTAAATCAAGAAATAAGATATCAATATTTTTATCACGTAAAATCTCTAAGGCTTCTTGACCATTTTGGGCTAATTGCACATGAGTGGATAAACTTTCGGGAAGGCTTCTAAATACTTGCTTTCGAGCTAAGTTAGAGTCATCACAAATAAGAACATTTGTACTCATTTGATACTAATCCTTTATTATTTTTTTTATTAGCTGTTAATTTACCCTAATTTTGTGCTGCTGTTAATTACTAATACGAAGAAAAGTGACGTTTATTTCAACTTAATTGCTTAAAAGTGCAGGTAAATGCCATTATCAGGCTATCAATATAGTACGAAAAGACAATTATAAGAATAAATAATACCAACACTTAATGTAAGCTTTAAAGCTTTCACTATAAACTTAGCAACAATTCGATAATGCCTAATGACATTGCCGCAGATAAAAAATAAATGATGCTAGCTTTCCAACTATAACGAGTGAGTTTCATATTTATCTCCTTTATATACCAATTAAACCGATTGATTGCGCAAAACTAATAAACTTAATAAACTTAATAGACTTAATAGACTTGGTATCATTAATAGAACTTTTTACCGTCAATAAAAAGCAGAGAACAATTAGCAGTTCTCATGCCAACTAGTTAAAAACCATATGGATTTTATCGAGGGTATGACAAGAATTCATTACTAGATAAGGACTAGCGGGCAACACTTACCATCGTAAGTAAGGTTGATGCTCTGATAGCCAGTTTTTGGCTAATTGATATTCAGGACAGTGGGTGGCAACTAATTGCCAAAATTTTGTCGAATGATTCATATGCTTAAGGTGACATAGTTCATGAATTATCACGTAGTCAATCACCCAGCTAGGCAACATTTTCAGTAAGTAATTAAAACTTAGCTCACCACGATTGTTGCAGCTTCCCCAACGCGCCTTATATTTTCTGACTTTAAAAGCCGTGGGGTTGAGTGCTAATTGCTTGGAAAATATTAATAGGTTTTGTGCAATATAATTTTCGATATGCGCTTTAAACCAACAGTCTATTTGCGACTTCACTTGCGCTAGAGTCGCAGCTGAGTTTAGATCATCCTGACGATACCTTTCAGTCAGAACAACAGTCAGGCTTTGCCTACTGGCATTATGCAGCACATGCTTACGCCCAAACTCAATATTGATACTATGTGGTAAGCCATCAAGATATACGGTTGGGTTGTTCGTTAATTTTTCACCAACAAACTGTAAAGTAAAATGGGGGTTTGATCGTGATTTTTGCTTTTGCTCTGCTACCTTTTGTTGCAGCCATTGCAATTTAGCCTGTATTAAGTTTTCAACGTAAGTGGTTTTAACAAACGTTGGTGCTCTAACAATAACTTGCGCATTACTTACCTGCAAAGCAATAGTTTTTCTTCGCGCACTACGGATCAATTGATATTCCAAAACGCCCCACAATAAGCTTCTTTACTGATCATCACACTTTGTATATTTTTATCACTAAACATGGCCTTAAGATATTTCAGCTTTGGCCTTACTCGTTGCTTTCACGCTGGCTACTTTAGTTTTTTTCGCTTTTTCTGTTAGCGGTGGCTCGCTTGCTTTTATCGGTTCGGTACTTTTAGTTGCCGTTTTATTGGTAACCGCTTTGGCTTTTTTAGCTTGTAAAGCTACCAATACATCTTCACGGTTTTGTGCCAAATAAACACTCAGTTCTTCACGGATACTCTCAGAAAGCTCGACAGGTGCTTGTTCAAACATTTCAGATAAACTATCTGCCATATCGAGCATTTTATCGTATTCATCTGCGGCTTTTTTATCCATGAATGTTTCTACCTCCACACCTTGTCTTATCACGACAAATCGACTTTCAACTGCCATTGTTATCCCTTATATCACTGTTTACCAAATTCGAATCATAGTCATTATGTCTTAAAATCACAGAAGTAGTGACTGTACATAATCCCAGTATCATACCTTGATTATTATAAATTACCAGAAATTGTTAGCTCATAGCTCGGTTTAATGGCAGTTCGTCGCACGATATATGCCCTTAGTGTGCTCCAAAATGTCTAGAAGGATGAATAGATGTAAAAATTAATGTCGAAAAGCTATGTTATCAAGCTAGTTTTATTAAATATAAACAATAAATTACCCTCGAAATTTGCTATACCCACTTCTGTTTAATATTTACATTCAGTCAGCGCTTGCTTACAACTTTTTATCATATTTAGCTCACTATTAAGAGGTAACAACACGCTATTATTTTCAAATAGCCATTAACGTTTAATTGGAGAATAAAATGAAAAGTTTAAAATTGTTCGCAACCGCAACTTTCACTGGTGTAATGTTGTCTGCTTTAAGTTTTAGTAGTCATGCCATGGATAAATATACTGAAAGTGCTCTTATTGATGTTTGTAAAACAACGTTAACCAATAATGTCTCTAGATTTAAAAAAACGGTTAAGTCTTATAACCTACGGGATAAAACTATCGCCATGAAAGTCATGTGCAATGGAGACGATATTATCGCTTTTGCACAAAAGCATGGTGCCAATAAAACCGCTGCTCGCTTAGAGCACAGCATTAATAGTAGTGTTAACATTATTGATGTTGCAGCCGTTGAAAAAATAAAGCTTAACTTTTAGTTGAATGGATATTGGTTTTAACGGATATGGTAGGAATTTTAAGTGGTAATTAGCAATCAACAAAGAGGTACTCAGCAATAGGGTACCTCGTTGATCATCTAACGCTATAGTATTTACAGCTTATTTTAATTCTCTTACTCTAAATGTGCGCCCTTTAAGTTTACCATGAGTGAGCTTATTTAGTGCTTTTCTAGCCACCATTTTCTCTACCGCAACATAAGCCCAATTAGCCCCAAGTTGAATTTTACCTACTTGCTCAAAAGTAATACCATTTTCGCTGGTCAATGCTCCAACAATATCACCAGGTCTAACTTTTTGCTTTTTACCGCCATCAATTTGAATGGTGGTCATTTTAGGTGAATAAACATTGCGTTCTAATACTTCACGATTAGGTAACTCTTCACCTTCAATTGTACGTTCTAGATAATCTTCTAATAAACCGACTTTGTAGCGATCTTTGTCACTAAATAAAGAGAAAGCAAAACCAGTGCTGCCTGCACGTCCTGTGCGACCAATACGATGAATATGCACTTCACTATCATGGGCAATATCATAGTTAAATACAGCATCAAGCGCTTCAATGTCTAAGCCACGAGCAGCAACATCAGTAGCAACCAGTACCGAGGCACTTTTATTAGCAAAACGTACTAAGGTTTGATCTCTATCTCTTTGCTCTAAATCACCATGTAATGCCACAACACCAAAGCCATAAGCTGCCAATTTATTGGCAACATTCTGCGTAGCAATTTTGGTATTACAAAATATCACACTCGACTCAGGCTGATGGCTTAACAGTAATAATCGAATCGCCGTTAAACGTTCTTCGTCACTTTCTACACGGTAGAAGTGTTGAGCGATAGTGCTACTTTCATGACTAGATTCAACCTTGATCACCGCAGGTGTTTGTAAGTAACGATTGGCTATTTTTTGAATTTGTTGAGGAAAGGTCGCACTGAACAATAAGGTTTGTCTTTGCTGCGGTATTTTATCAACAATGTTATCTAAAGCTGCTTGAAAGCCCATATCAAGCATACGATCTGCTTCATCTAACACTAAGGTATCAACATACTCCAATGACAATGTTCCACGGCCGAGATGATCTTCAATGCGGCCAGGTGTACCGACAATAATATGGGCGCCATGCTCTAGTGAGCCCACTTGTGGACCAAAAGGCGTGCCACCACATAAAGTTAATACTTTAATGTTGTGAACAGCTCTGGCTAGCTTTCTGATTTCTTTAGCTACTTGATCGGCTAATTCACGTGTTGGGCAAAGTACTAAAGTTTGAATTCTAAACTTTTTAACTTGTAGCTTATTTAATAATCCAAGACCAAAAGCAGCAGTTTTACCTGAGCCTGTCTTACCCTGAGCAATCACATCTTGCCCCGCTAAAATAGCCGGTAGGCTTTTAGCTTGTATTTCTGTCATCTCGTGGTAACCCAGTGATGAAAGGTTATCTAAAATTGCCGGTTGTAAGCTAAGTGATGAAAATTTGCTGTCGCTCAACGTTAAGTCCTAAGGTAAAATATAATTGTCGCTATTTTACACGCTTTCACGCAAGCAAGCACAGCTTTACGGAACTTTATTATTAACCGCAATAAATTAAGCGCTAATAGCCTTAGTTGTTTAAAAAACAAACCAGCATTGATGCTAGCGCTTGCGGAGATTCTAGAGGCAACATATGACCTGTCTTCGCAATTTCCTTCAACGCAATATTATTTTTGCCTTGTAGCTCTGCTCGCAACACACTAAGTTCTACCAAACTATCAGTATCGCCAACAAGAAAAGTAACAGGTAGTGCCAACTGACCTAACAAAGGCAATAAATTAGGTCGATACATAGAAACATGTAATTGATGTAATAATACTTCGACGCCAAGAATCCTATCCATAGTGACGATGGTATTTTTAATCTTTTGATAGCCAGAGGGGTTAAGCTGTTCGATTTCAGGGTGCAACAAGTCATTAATACGCTTATTTGGAATACCTGAATAACCCCGTTGATTTATCCAATCTATAGTACGTTTTCTTTGTTTAATTTCAGCTGGTGGTAAATTTTTTGGAAAATTAGACACTATCAATAATTGTTGCAACTTATTGCCAAGTTTTAATGCTATTGCGCTAGCAATATAGCCACCTAATGAAAAGCCAACTAATATCGCTTTATCGGCAATAATTTGCTCTGATAAGACATTAACAATTTCATCCATGCTACCGGTACTGGGGATCATTAAAGCTATTAATTGGTAGTCTTGATGACACTGTTGACGCAGCAGCTGCCACACGGGCAGCCACAAACTTTCATTGCACATAGTGCCGGGAATAAAATATAGTGCTTTTGACACGTTATCTCTTTGTTATATCAATAAGGTCAGTCATCAACCATTAAGAGTAAAAGCGCTCAAATAAACGCACATTAACGCTTTCTCCGGCTTTAACTCGACCTTGTTCAGTCGGTAGCACAATATAACAGTTAGCTGAAGCAATACTGGTTAGAATACCCGAACCTTGGCTACCGGTGCTATTAACCATTAACGCCCCGTCATTATTATAAGATAAAACACCGCGTTGAAAATCCATGCGACCCGGTGATTTCCTTAACTCAGTCAAGGTTGTTGCTTTCAGTGTTATCGCCGGCGCACTATGACAATTTTGTAGTTTCAGCAAGGCCGGCATAGCAAGTAGATCAGCAGTCACCATGGCTGATACCGGATTACCCGGCAAACCAAAAAACAAGCTATTCGGCAGTTTGCCAAAAGCAAAGGGCTTACCTGGCTTCATGGCAATTTTCCAAAAAGCGATTTCACCAATTTGCTCAAGTACCAACTTGGTATAATCAGCATCGCCCACCGAGACACCGCCAGAAGAAATTACCGCATCAGCTTGCTCATCGGCTTGCATAAACGCTGTTCGAATAGCGTTCTCATCATCAACAATAACGCCAAAGTCAATAATATTAACATTAAGATTTTTTAACATGCCGGCGAGTGCATAACTGTTACTCTCGTAAATATCACCATCACCTAGCGGCTCACCTAAACTTTTCAGCTCATCGCCCGTGGCGATGAGTGCAACCTTAAGTTTACGAAACACCTTAAGGTCATCAATACCCAGTGAAGCCAAAACACCAATATCAATAGCAGATAGGCGTCGACCTTTCGCAAAAACCTCATGACCCTGATTAATATCTTCACCAGCGTAACGTACGTTATCGCCTTTATTACGTTGCGCTAAAAATCTTACGCTTTCGTTCTCTGCTTGACAGTTTTCTTGCATTTCTACCGTATCACAGCCCTCTGGCATTTTAGCTCCGGTCATAATACGAACACACTGCCCTTCACCACAAATACCTTGATAAGGCTGACCCGCCATAGAGCGACCAACTAAATGTAAACTTGATTGAGCAACTAAACTAGCTTGTGCAAAAGCGTAGCCATCCATTGCAGAATTATTATGTGGAGGCACATTAATTGGACTAGTAATATCGTTGGATAAAACTCTCCCTAAACCTTCAGATAAGGTAATATTTTCAATTTCGGTGATCGGAGAAATAGCGGCAAGCATTGTTTCTAGTGCTTGAGCAAAAGGCATTAATCCGGGAGCAGAACAACAATCAACCATAATATACTCTTCCAATTTATATTGTGTTTTTATCACTGTAGCCAAACATATCAATACGCAATCAAAGTTAGTTTTTTAACTTAATTTGGCTATCCGATATTAAAAAAACCTTAATTACACTATTTTTTGAACATCAAATAATATAACTAGATTCTGTTATATTGATCATAATCATACTATGCTTGTGATTATATGATATAAAACAATAAATCATAAAGCCTGTTGAATTTTCATTTTTAAATTAAAACTTCAATAAGGCTAATTTTCGCCGAGCTATCTCAGCTAAATTGGTTGCTATGCAACGAACATGCTGCTGTAGCCGTAAACCAAAATAGACTTTTGTGTTTACCAGGGTTAACAAGGAAACTTGTTTACCTCCCGACATTGGAAAGGTGACATGTTAACAGACAACTTCGGACGCAAGTTTTATTACTTGCGGCTATCGATCACAGACGTATGTAATTTTCGTTGTAACTATTGTTTACCTGACGGTTATCAATGTGAGCACGACAGAAAATTTCTCACCCTGCCTGAAATTACCCGTTTAGCTTCGGCATTTTCTCAAATGGGCACGGAAAAAATTCGTATTACTGGCGGTGAGCCCTCTTTGCGCAAAGACTTACCTGAAATTATTGCCGCCTGTAAGCAAACACCCGGCATTAAAAGAGTCGCAATCACCAGTAATGGTTACAAACTTCCTGAGCATTTACCGGCTTGGTTAGATGCAGGTATTGATGCAATCAATATCAGTATTGATAGTTTAGACCCTCGACAATTTCATGCAATTACTGGCCATGACAAACTCAACCATATTCTCAAAGGTGTCGATATGGCACTTGCTGCAGGTAATACCGATATTAAAATTAATACCGTATTAATGCGTGAGTACAATGGTTACGATATTGCGAGTTATTTGGCTTGGTTAAAAGATACGCCGGTAACCTTGCGCTTTATTGAGTTGATGCAAACCGGTGACAATCAAGCATTCTTTGACGCACAACACGTGCAAGGCTCACGGATAAAACAAAACCTGATCTTAGATGGTTGGTTACCGGTGATTAATGATAAAGCCGCCGGTCCTGCACAAGAATTCTACCATCCTGATTATGCTGGTAAAATTGGTTTGATCATGCCGTATTCAAAAGATTTTTGTAATAGCTGTAACCGCTTACGCATTAGCTCATTAGGTAAATTACATTTATGCTTATTTACTGAGCAAGGATTGTCATTAAAAGATTACTTACAGACTGATGATGTCGAACCGCTTAAAGCAGCAATTAGCCACATGATGACTGATAAAAAGCAGACGCACTTTTTGCATGAAAAACTCACCGGTGCCACGAAGAACTTGGCGATGTTGGGCGGCTAATGAGTGCGGTAAATAACTTATTTCAACCTTGTTTAGGTGTGGTGCTAGCAGGCGGTAGGTCATCTCGTATGGGACAAGACAAAGCTAGCTTACAACGCAATAAACAAGATATGCTTAGTTATAGCAAAGCTTTACTCAAAGCTGCTGGCAGTTCACAGGTAATTGTTAGTGGTGGCAAACATGGTATTGACGATCTCGTTGCTGATATGGGTCCGCTAGGTGGTATTCAAAGTATTCTCCGTCAATTTAAACCACAAGCGCTGTTAATATTACCGATAGATTTACCCTTAATGACCTCAGCTGAACTTTCATCATTAAAGCGCGCAGGCGAATTAAGCCAGCGAGCATGTTATTTTACTGATAATTATCTGCCGTTATATTTACCTATTAACGCCTATGTTGAACAGTTTTTTCAACAACCTTTACAGCAAATGAACGCAAATAAAAGCATGGCACATCAGCTAAGCGGAATAAAGAAAACGGTAAGTAAGCGAAATTTATCAGGACCTTCAGTACGCAGTTTATTAAAGCAAGTGCCACATAACGTCATTACCCCCAAAAATAGCGGCTGTTTATTTAACACCAATACGCCTGAGCAATGGCAACAGGCACAACATTTATTATCTTTACCAAGGAAATCTCATGTCTAGTACTTCTTCTGTTCATTGTGGCGATGACTTCGTTGCCTTAAATATCGCGGTGTTAACTGTTTCAGATACTCGCGAAGAACATAACGACACCTCCGGCCAAGCCCTTGTTGAACGATTGCAAGCAGTAGGCCATAAGCTGGCAGCGAAAGAAATATCAAAAGACGATGTTTACCAACTGCGCGCTGTCGTGTCTAAATGGATTGCTGACGACAGTATCCATATAATATTAACCACTGGCGGCACTGGATTTACCGCAAGAGACAATACACCAGAAGCGCTACTGCCTCTATTTGACAAAGATATTGAAGGCTTTGGCGAAGTGTTTAGAACTATTTCATTAGCAGAAATAGGTACCTCGACTATTCAATCTCGAGCTTTTGGAGGCATGGCAAATGGCACGGTTATTTTATCTGTGCCTGGCTCAACCAATGCTTGTAAAACGGCATGGGACAAATTAATTGTTGAGCAACTTGATGCCAGCCATCGTCCATGTAACTTTGTGCCACATTTAAACTTTAAATAAACGAATTTTTCGATAGTACCATGCCTAGATTGCTGACCACGCGACTGCAAAAACTACTCACTCTAGCGACTATTTGGCTGGCCCTGCAAGCCAGCCACGTTTATGCTAGCGAGCAAACATTAGCACAGCAACGCCCTTTGCGTATTGCCGTCGCGGCAAACTTTGCTCCTGCCTTAAAAGTTTTGCTCGCTGATTTACCGAATAGAACACAAATAGATTATCAAATTATTAGTGCCGCAACCGGTACGCTATATCAGCAAATTAGACATGGTGCGCCATTTGATTTGTTTTTATCAGCTGACTCAATTCGTCCTGCGCTGTTGGAACAAGAGCATCTGATCATTAAAGATAGTCGAAAAAGCTATGCCTATGGCCAAATTGCTTTATGGTCTGCAACGCAACACTTAACCAGCTTAAATGTACTTAAGGATTATTCAGGAAATTTAGCCATTGCCAATCCAGATACTGCACCTTATGGCAAAGCCGCTAAGCAAGCTTTAAAGCATTTATCACTTTGGTCGCAAAGCAAAAATAAATTAGTTACTGGTATCAATATTAGCCAAACCTTTCAGCAAATGCGCAGCCAAGCCGTGCCATTAGGGTTCGTTGCGTATAGCCAATTAAAAATGAATCAATATCAAGGTTTACTTATTCCTGAGCAGTTTTATCAGCCAATCGAGCAACAATTGGTAATTATAAAAACCAGCAAACAAGTCGCTATCGCGCAAAAAGTCAGTGACTTTATTTTACAAATAAGCAGCCAAGGAAAGTTAAAACAATTGGGTTATTTACCGGTAAAGGCAGAAAATGACTGATATCTCGGCTGACATACTGGCACTCACCACCACCTTAAAGATGGCAGCGATCACCACCATGATCCTATTATTATTAGGTACACCGTTGGCTTGGTATCTCGCTAAGTGGCAAAGTCGATTAAAAGTATTTTTTGAAGCCATAGTCGCTTTACCTTTAGTGTTGCCACCCACAGTATTAGGTTTTTACTTACTACTGGCATTTTCACCAACATCATTACCTGGGCAATTATGGCAAAGCGCCACCGGCAGCCAATTAGCCTTTAGTTTTAGCGCGATTGTCATCGGCTCAGTGCTTTATTCTTTGCCTTTTGTTGTACAACCATTGCAAAAAGCTTTCGAGCAATTAGGCGAACATCACCTAGAAGCTGCGGCTATGCTGGGTGCTGGGCCTATAGATCGCTTTTTTAGTGTTGTTTTACCCTTAACAAAAGCCAGTTTTATCACTGCAACCACATTAGGTTTTGCTCATACCGTTGGTGAATTTGGTGTGGTATTAATGATTGGCGGCAATATCCCTGGTGAAACACGGGTATTATCGATTGCTTTGTTTGATCATGTTGAGGCTTTTAACTACGCTAATGCGCACATACTCTCTGCCGGACTATTAATTGCTTCATTACTGTTGTTATCTATGGTTTATTTATTAGGCAATAACGTCAATAAAACTCAACAGAGTTTAACTAAGTCATGAGTGCAATGTCTGGATCAAATAACATTACACAACATAGTCAACCCCATGGTGAGCAAATAGTTGTTGATGATAACCCGCATGTAACATCTTTAGCGCTCGCTTTTAAGCTAGCCTTTAATAGCTTTGTTATCGCTGTTGAACAAGAAATTCATATTTCAGCTGTTACAGGTATTTATGGTGATTCTGGCTCTGGTAAATCAACATTATTGCGTATTATTGCCGGCCTTGAGCAACAAGCAATAGGCCAAGTATCCTTGAATGGCACACCATTACAAGATAGTGATAAAAAGCAATTTATTAAAGCAGAAAAAAGACAAGTAGGTTTGGTGTTTCAAGACAGTCGCTTATTTCCACATCTTAGTGTTTATCAAAATTTAGCCTATGGTGCTAAGCGACAAAAAAACAGCCTACTTAGCATAGAAAAAGTCCTGACATTAACAAAGCTAAAATCCTTACAGCACCAAAATGTCACCCAACTTTCTGGTGGTGAAAAACAAAGAGTCTCCATTGCTAGAGCCTTACTCGCTGAGCCAAAACTGCTTTTATTGGATGAACCTTTTAGTGCCCTAGATAAAAGCACTAAATCGCAAATGCTCACCATCTTAAAAGACATTCAACAACAACTGCAATTACCGATGCTTTATGTCAGCCACAGTTTAAGTGAATTACAATATATCGCCGATCAACTTATTGTCGTTTCAGCCGGAAAAGTCAGCCCTGCATCCCCTATCCATCAAGCGATTCATCAATTAAATAACGCTGGAGAAGCTAGCCCTAAAACCAGTTTATCGTTAACCGTTACAGAGCATTTACCTGACTATGGTTTGACGCGATTATCCCTACCGACAACACAGGGGAAAGCTGCTAGCATATATTTACCACTACTAGAGCAAACGATAGCGCCGCGTTTAATTGGCCAAAAACTGCCGTGTATGATTTATGCACGTGATATTAGTATCAGTATCACTAAGCCTGAACATAGCTCGATTGTAAATCATTTATCAGCAACGATCACCGCAATAAAGCACGGTAAAACCAATGTCCTAGTAGCACTGAAAGCTGGCGAACAACAGTTTTTTGCTCAAATCAGCTTATGGTCAAAAAAACGTCTAGCATTAACAACACAAAGCACTGTTTATATTCAATTTAAAGCTAATGCGGTACATAGTTATCATTATACGGAGCCGTCAAACCATGCTTAGTCAGCAAGAACAACTTCGCTTTAGCCGTCAAACCATGCTCAAAGGTATTGGTGAGCAAGGCCAGCAAGCGCTAAAAAATGCACGCATATTAATTGTTGGTGTTGGCGGCTTAGGTAACCCAGTAAGCCTTTATTTAAACGCCGCCGGTGTCGGTAACATTTATCTAGCTGACGGTGACAATATTGATATCAGTAATTTACATCGACAAATACTGTTCAATGAGTCAGACCTTGCAAAAAATAAAGCGGATACCAGTGCTGAAAAACTACAGCAACTCAATACTAGTACTAATATCGAAGTACTTGATGAAATGCTCGATGCAGAGCTTGCCGATTACTACTTCCCTTTAGTAGACCTGATACTTGACTGTACTGACAATATCAGTACTCGTTACCTCATTAATCAAAAGTGTCTTGAGCACCGCAAACCTTTAGTGATCGGCGCAGCAACCGGCTTTGACGGTCAGCATATGTTTGTTGATCCTAATGAGCCTGATAGTGCATGTTATCAATGCTTGTTCCCCGCGAATAAAAAGGCCCCGGAAAATAATTGCCAAACATTAGGCATTTTAGGCCCTGTGCTCGCCATTATTGGTGGCATGCAAGCATTGCAAGCAATCAAGTTTTTAACCGGTCATAAGGTAGCCACTAACCAGCTGAATATTTTTGATGGTTTGAATAACTCATGGCAACAATTAACACTTAAAAAACAAGCTAAATGCCTTGCTTGCTCAACTTTATAATCAATCAAAAACACACTAAGTCACCTCCTGACCAATAAAGCAGCTATAAAAAAGCCCTCAAGGTTGAGGGCTTAGTCAGAAAACTTTATTCATCAATCGGAGCTCAGGTTATTTAAACAAGCCCATACTTCTATCGGTTAAGGCTTCTCGCCAACCTCCAAGCCATTCTGATTTCGTATCAGTATTTTGATAAGGACATTTTTCTTTAGTTCTGCCACAAAGCCCAGCTTGATAACCATTTGAGTGTGCTCTGCCTAATTTGTCTCTTTTCTGTCTTCTCATGAATAACACCTCTACATTTTACTATTTAATAAGTATTTGATAATTATTAATAATTGACCTTAATTAACGAGAGAAGCATACTACCAACCACAACATGGTATCACTTCAATCCCAATTAATTTAAGGACAAGCAAACGCTGAAAGCAAGTTGTTTTTCTGACGAAGTGGGTACTTTTTTTATTTTTTTAGGGAAAATAAACAACGAATAAAAACAACTTTAAACTAAGTATTACAAAACAATTTGTTAGCAAAAGGCTATATAGCAAAGCAGACTTAAAAAAATAAATTCAAGAACAAATCAGTTTGAAAAGTTAAGCTCTTAACAAAGGCCTTAACATCTCTTCTAAGCCATTAAGTTTAACTTCATAAATTAACGCTAATTGCTGGCCTAACTTTCCTTCAGGGAACCCCTTAGCATGAAACCAAACTAAATAAGGCTCAGGCAATTGTAGTAGCTTTCTTCCACTATATTTACCAAATGGCATAACTTGATTAATGGCTGCAATTAACTCTGCATTATTGTTTATCGACATTTGTTATACATCTCTACGTGGTTTCCTCGGTTTACATTGGCGAAATATTATTTTTTAAATTTAGCTGTCAAAAATTAACTTTTATGACGACCAATAGCACATCTTATCAATATTTTTAATTGGCTTTTACACGACATAAAAATGTCACAAGCACTGCGTATAATCGCTGACATACCAAAACTTAAATTGGGATCAAGATGATACCAAGTTCTTTCAGGGAATTGTTATGTCAATAGTTAGAAAACGTAGCGCAGCAACAAAAGCCTACATACCGGATAATGCTCGTGATAATCAATACATTTTGGCTGAATTTACCTTAACAGAGCAACTACTTTCACAATTACCGAGTCATTCTACTAATGATGGCAGTGCAAATTATTATGCTTGTTACCAAGCCTTAGCTGAACTGCTATTTAATCTCAGTAATAGCAACGGCATCACAAACAGCCTACTTGTTGCTAACGATAAATTAGTACGGGTACGCTATAGCCAAGAAATGCATCAGTGGCAAACCAAACAGCAAATCATCTTCTATTATGATCCACAACAACATGTGCTACAAAATTCATTTTTTAATGCCAGTATTAGAGCCAAAAAAATTACCTTAGTATTTTTGGCATCGGGCAGCGAGATCCGAGTTGAGGCGGCAAAATTTCATCAAAAAGTAAAAGCGCTGCTAGCTAATTTCTCACAACAAATAAAGCTGCCCATGACGAGCATCCGAATGCGTGATCATCAGCATTTAACCTACGACATATTTGCTAAAAATAAAGGTTGTTGTACTAGCCAAGCACACAAGTTTAGACCTATCGCCCAAAGGTATGCGAGCCAGAATGTTAACTTGGCTGAAAATATGTCATCCATCACTTATGCGATTGTTAATTTACCCCTTAACCACAGGATCTCTCAGTTAGTTGATATTGATCCTGCTTCAGCAGATCCCTACAACCCTTTATTCACCTATCTAACTGATACCTTCTCACTCGTAGCAAAGCGCTTTAACTTAAATAATGGCGCACTGATTGCCAATGGCTTGGTGCCTATTGTAAGGCATAGTTTGCATGAATTGGTTTCGAAAGTTGGCGAGTTACAAATGTTAGGCTACAACCCTAAGCAAAGCCCATGTGGTATTGTCAGTAAATGGCAGGCTGACGTACTGGTTGATAATGTGCAGTTAATCTTTGTTGCTAACTGCCATAATGGCGTAGAACAAAACTATGCAAAATTTGTCAACCAAATAGAGCAAGCGATACGTTTATTTGCCACTGAACTTGAAATTGTGACTGAAAAAGACGAATTAACCTTACGCTTTCATCAGCATGTTGCTTATAACTTGCCATTAGTTGATTAATATATTGTTCAACTTACTCGGCCATACCACCTAGAGCTGACTAATCAGCACTAGGTGGTCTACTTATTAATAGCTTCATCAAGCAAGTTATTTAGTCACCTGATCATTTACCATAAACCATCAAAAAACATATAGACATCTAAACGTCCGAGTGATACATTCTGCTTATAAACATATAGACGTCTATACGTTTTAAAACTTAAACTATAAAACGTCATTTAATATTAAGAATTTTTCAAAGGAAAAAGCGATGAGCATCGAGAAAATAACATTAGGCGCAGGTTGCTTTTGGTGCGTTGAAAATATTTTTGCCCGAATTGAAGGTATCGTTTCAGTGGTCAGTGGTTACGCTGATGGTGATATTATCAACCCAAGCTACGAGCAAGTTTGTAATGGGACAGCTAATCATGCCGAAGTGGTGCAAATAACTTTTGATACGACATTACTGGATATAGAAACGATATTAACGGTATTTTTTGCTATTCATGATCCAACAAGCTTAAATCGTCAAGGTGATGATATTGGTAGCCAATATCGCTCAACGATTCTGTTCCATACTACTGAGCAGCAGGAGATTGCCGAAGCGAGAATTGCGCAATTAAATAGCACAGAAGAATTTGAGCAAGCGATAGTCACCACGGTCAAAGCCGTGAATAATTTCTCTAGTGCCGAAAGTTATCATCAAGATTATGTCACTAACAACCCTGAAAATAAGTACTGCCAGTTAGTGGTCGCGAGAAAAATCCAAAAATTTCTCAGCGAGTTTTCACATTTACTCAAGAGCGAAGAACAAGCTATTTCTGCTGCGTAATAGCAATTCTAATAAATGTCTTCTCACTCAGTGAAACTTAAAATCTTTGCTACAGCGGCTGCAAATCAAAAAAGCATAACAATCTACTGTTATGCTTTTTATTTAACCTGAGTTCGGGATAATGGATGTGCGAAGAAATTAGTATAGTGCAATGGTTACAATCACTTTAGTCAATTATAAAATTAGTCGCATAATTTATTATCAATGTGATAAGTTTTACGTGAATCAAGGCTGATTTGTATACCTAATAGCGAGCTATTAGTCGCAAATTTAATGCTGTTTCACGCAGAAATCGTAGCATTGACGGACTTAGCTTATCTAGGACTCAGGTTATTTAAAACCCTAGAAGTATTAATACATCAAAGTGTAAAGTTTACGGCGGTATTTGCTTGCTAACGCATCACCATCAGGTAAGGACTTCAAGACATCAAGCAATAAATCTTTGCTCGCAATATCAGCACCATTGTTTTGCACTAAGCGAAACAGAATAGCGAGTGCATCTTCATAACGGTTAACTTGGCTATACTGTGCCGCCAATTTCTGCTGTAACTCAACATTCTCCGGTTCATTAAGCAACTGCTGTTCAAGTGCTTGAATTTCAGGAGAGTCCGCAGCTTGGCTTGCTAATTCCAACTTTGCTATTAAGGATTGATAATCACTGTCTTGATCAATCATTTTGATACTTTTCAGTAACAACTCTGCCTCAGTGATCTTACCCGTTTGAATATAAACATTGGCTAACACTAACTTAATGTCAGCCCGCTCATTATCGAGTTGATAAGCTTGGCTGATAATAGGAAATGCCTCAGCAACGTTACCTTCAGCTAATAAATCTTTAGCTTGCACTAACAGTAAGTCTTGCTCTTTGGGTAAATATTTAGCTAAAAACTCATTAATGCTTGCATCAGTTTGTGGACCAGTTAAGCCATCAAGTGGCTGACCATCTTTGACTAAAACCGCCGTTGGTAAACCTTGAATACCAAACTGCTGAGCAATTTGCCCCTGCGTCTCACAGTCAACCGTTGCAAACAGTATCGTATCACCATGATTAGCTAATGCTGTTGTTAACTTATCTCGCAGTTCGGTACTTTCAGGGATTTGTTGGGCCCAAAAATCAACCAATACAAGTTGGTTTTTTGATTCTTCAATAATAACTTGTTGAAAGTTTTCTAAGGTGATCGCAATAGAGTTCATCATCAATGCAGTTCCAATAATAAGATATATGATTTTAAAGTGGGGCCAAACCCTGAAGATACAAGCCGCTAATTATAATTGAGAGAAATAATCGTTAAATTTTATTTTAAAAAGTCTTAAAAATATCACAAAAAAACGGACATCAGCTCAGCCAATGTCCGTTTAAATAAGTGGGCTATCTCAAGATATACGCCCTACACTTTTTGTAATAATTCTCGAGCAATAATCACTTTTTGAATTTCACTCGTACCTTCATAAATTGAAGTTACGCGCACATCACGCGCCATACGCTCAAGTGGGTATTCTCGAATATAGCCCGCACCGCCCATTAACTGCAAAGCGTCATAACAGGCTTTATTTGCATTCTCAGTAGCAAATAATTTGGCCATTGACGCTGCCATACCAAAAGGTTGGCCTTGCTCTTTGGTATATGCTGCTTGCATTAACAATAAACGCGCCGCTTCCATTTCAGTATAACGTTCAGCAAGCTTCCACTGCAGTCCTTGAAAATTAGCCAATGACTGACCAAATTGTTTACGCTCAACAATGTGAGCTTTAGCGTAATCAAGTGCAGCAAGACCAACGCCCAGTGCTAACGAGCCAATACCAATACGGCCACCGGCAAGTTCACCTACCGCAACGCCAAAACCTTTGTTTTCAGCACCCATCAAGGCTGAAGCTGGTACACGGCAATTGTCAAAGTGCACTTCATTGGTTGGTGACGCCTTCTGGCCCATTTTACCTTCAGCTTTACCAATAGTAATACCGGCAGTGTTGGCTTCAACAATAAAACACGAGATACCTTTACCTTTTTTCGCTGCTGGGTCAGTAACTGCCCAAACCACAAAAACATCAGCGAATGAACCACTGGTGATATAAAGTTTACTGCCGCTAATAAGGTAATCATCTCCGTCTTTAACTGCTTGAGTTTTCATCCCTGCGGGATCAGAACCTGCAGTTGCTTCCGTTAAACAAAAGCCACCGGCGCGATACTCACCACTACAAAGCTTTGGTAAATGCTTTTGCTTTTGCTCTTCATTACCAACGGCCTGAATCACCTCAGCGACCATATTGGTCACCGATGTTGTTACCGCAGTTGAAGCACAAGCACGAGCAAGTTCGGTAATAGCTAAACTAAAGGCAACACTGCCGGCTTCAACGCCGCCATATTCAGCTTTGATGTTTAAGCCCATAAAACCTAGTTCGGTCAATTGTGCTAAATTAGCCAAAAATAGCTTTTGATCCATCGTTTCATCAAGCTGCGCAGCTACCGGTGCGAGTTCACTTTCGGCAAATTTTTTCGCCATATCTTGAATCATCATTTGTTCTTCAGTTAAAGACAAATCCATCAAAAATCTCACTTTTAATCAGGTGAATATCTACCATATTCGGTTCAGAAGCCAAGTTTACCTAGGCTTTTTAGAAAGCCCAATAGTCCATTAGTACTGCCTGAGTAGATAAAATAATGCTCGCGTATCACGCTTGGCATCAGTATATGTATAACAAAAACGCGCCAAAGCGCGTTTTAAAATTGGCTATAGTGTAGCAATTATCCCAGTACAAACCAAAGCAGACCAGCGCCAAGAATTAAACGATAAATCACGAATGGCATCATACCTACTTTACTGACTAAAATTAAAAAGTAGTGAATACAGGCATAAGCACTAAAGAATGCCAAGATGCTGCCTAAACCTAATGTACTCCAGTCAACCGGCTCAGCCGATGATATTAATTTATAGGTTAAATAACCGCCGCTCATCACGATGGCAGGAATTGATAACAAAAATGAAAAACGTGCGGCATTTTCTTTATTTAACCCTAACATTAAGCCTAAAGTCATGGTGATGCCAGAACGTGAAGTACCGGGTATTAATGCCAGCACTTGCGCTAAGCCAATAATCATTGCACCTTTAAAACCCAGCTTTTCAACGCTGACATTTTCTTTGGCTTTTATATCAGCAAAACCTAATAAGATACCAAACACTAAAGTAGTAATAGCAATAACAGCAGCTGAGCGCAGGTTTGCTTCAATAAAGTCTTTGCCCAATAATCCCACAATACCTAATGGAATTGATGCCAGTATAATCCACCATGCAAGCTTGCCGTCAAAGCTGTTATATTTTTTTTCTGGGCCAACGCCAACCGTACCAAACCATGCCACAGTCATACTGCCAACTTCTTTACGAAAATAAAGCACAACGGCAAGCAAGGTACCAACATGTAGCGCAACATCTAAAGCTTGACCTTGATCTTGCCAGCCAAAAACGGCCGATGGTAAAATTAAATGTGCGGAACTCGATATCGGTAAAAATTCCGTTAAGCCTTGAATTATCGCTAAAATAAATACATCAATTGTACTCATACTGGTTATCTTTCCCTATTTTCATTTGCCCAAACTAAAGGGACTTTTTTTAATTTTTGTTGATTCTTGTCGTATTGTTGCCATAACTCGTTGTAGCTTTTAGCCATAGTTGGGTGAGTTAATTGCCCCGCAAGTTCAGCTAAAGGCCATAATACGAAAGCGTTTTTTGTAATTTCATCTCGAGGGATTTGTGCTGGAGTATCAGTAATAACATCGCCATAAAGTAGCAAGTCTAAGTCTAATGTGCGCGGACTAAATTTTTTCGCATCTTGGCTGCGACCATAGGAAAATTCTATTGTTCTTAGTATAGTAGCGACTTCAGCTAAGCTCAGTTCAGTCTTAACAGCAACCACCATATTGTAAAATGCTTTACCAGCAAAACCAACAGCCTCACTTTCAAATAATGACGATAAGGTCAGTAAACCAAAGGCATCAGTTAACGCATTAAGTCCCTGTTCAATATGATATTGACGATTAATATTGCTACCAAGAGAAATATAAATGTCAGCCATTACAATGCTTGACCTGATGGCTCTCGACTACGTTCAATCTCAACGCCGACAGTGATTGCATTATGTACTGCCGTTGGTTTCATTAACTTTAAACGCAACCAAGGAATTTGATAGGTATCAATAAGGAAAGCAGCAATACGTTCAGCAAGCGTTTCAATTAAATCAACAGGATTAGCATTAGCAAATTCAACCACGGCTTCAGAGATTGCAGCATAATCAAGTGTTTTAGCTAACTCATCATTTTCTGCTGCTTGTGCTGTATTCCAGCCCATCGCGAGATCAATCACCAGTGTTTGTTTTATTTCTTTTTCCCACTGATAAAAACCGATCGTTGTTTGAAAGGTTAATCCTTCAATATAGACTTTATCCACATTAAGACCCTTTATATGGTTTGCTATGGCGCTAATCGAAAATAGTACAAACAATCGCCACTAGCTGATTTAGAAAATAAATGGCGAGTTTACCTGTGCAGGTCTAGAAAAACTAGTAATCAACGCGCTACAATGAGAAAAAGCGCTAAAGAAATTTTTTTTTATACTTTTACCGAACGAAACTCAAAAGGAACTTTGTATTAGTAGTTTACTTATTACAGGTGTAATGGTCGTATTGGCTTACTTAGTAGGTTCAATTTCGAGTGCCATATTACTTTGTAAACTTTTGAATTTACCCGATCCTCGTTCCACTGGCTCAAAAAACCCCGGCGCTACCAACGTATTACGTATCAGCAATAAATTTGTTGCTGCATCAGTGCTACTCTTTGACATACTAAAAGGCACCTTACCGGTATGGGGCGGCTACTTCTTAGGTTTAGAGCCGGTATACTTAGGTATTATTGCTGTTGCAGCTTGTTTAGGGCACATGTATCCAATATTTTTCAACTTTAATGGTGGTAAAGCAGTTGCTACGGCATTTGGTGTCTTGTTGCCTATTGGTTTAGATTTGGGCGGGCTATTGATCTTAACGTGGTTATTGGTCGCGAAAGTCACTCGCTATTCAAGCTTGGCCGCCATTGTTACTGTAGCTGTGGCGCCGTTATATACTTGGCTATTAAAACCAATCTATGTCTATCCGGTATTAATGTTGTCTGGATTGATTATATTTAGGCACAAAGAGAACATTATTAGATTACTGCAAGGCAAAGAACCCAAGATATCCTTCAGCAAAAAGTAATCATGACTTGCTGCTATATTGCTTCTAAAGTATCTAATGGCCAACGCGGAGTTGCTTTAAAAGTTAAGTCAGTATCAACACCCGCCTTTAAACGTTGTAAACCTGCGTAGGCAATCATAGCGCCATTATCAGTACAAAATTCAGGTCGAGGGTAGAAGACTTCGCCGCCGAGTTTTTTAGTTATCTCTGCTAACTTTTCTCTTAACGCGGTATTAGCACTAACGCCGCCCGCAATCACTAAACGATTTAAATCACATTGTTTTAAGGCTCTTTTACATTTGATGGCAAGCGTATCAACGACTGCTTCTTGGAAAGCATAAGCAATATCAGCTTGTGTTTGTGCTTTTTGCTCAGCAGTTAATTCATCATGACTTTCTTTGCGAATGGTATTAGCAGCTGACGTTTTCAAACCACTAAAACTAAAATCTAGCCCAGGTCTATCGGTCATTGGCCTCGGAAATTTAAAGCGCCCTTTTCTACCACTTTCTGCCATTTTCGCTAATACTGGGCCACCAGGATAATCCAAGCCTAATAACTTAGCCGTTTTGTCGAAGGCTTCACCGGCGGCATCATCTACTGATTCACCCAGTAATTCATAATGACCAATGCCATCAACACGCACTAACATGGTATGACCGCCCGACACTAATAAGGCGACAAAAGGAAATTCAGGTATATTTTCTTCTAACATTGGGGCTAATAAATGCCCTTCCATATGATGTACAGGTACTGCGGGTAAATCCCAGCCATAAGCTAAGCTGCGACCAATTGAACACCCCACAAGTAAAGCACCGATTAAACCAGGCCCTGCTGTATAGGCTACGCCATCTAAATCAGCAGGTGTCAAATTAGCTTCAGCAAGTACTTCTTTAATTAACGGAATAGTTTTACGCACATGATCACGTGACGCTAACTCTGGCACTACGCCACCATAATCGGCATGAACGGCAATTTGACTATATAGTCGATGTGCAACTATGCCTTTAGGTAGATCCCCTTGGCCATCATCATAGATCGCAATACCGGTTTCATCACAAGAAGTTTCAATACCTAAAATTCGCATAGTTTTTTATTTACCTAGAACTAAAATAGCTCTGCTGTCAAAGAAGTCGAAAACTGCAACATTAAGTCAGCAGTTACATTTGGCCGATGATTTTACCTATCGAGCCCGCAACTTTCAATTTATAGTGCATATAATGACAACTAAAATATTTTCGTTTTCATTTAACGTCCTTTTAAAATAACCAAAGCAAGTCAGTCTTTGCTTTGTCAAATAACCGAATTTAAAGCGCAATGACACTAAAACTGCACGAAATAATGATTACTCCTTTACATTACCGTAGTGTTCGCTTTAGAATACGGCACCAATTTTTAATAGAGTGGGTGAAGATGAGGCTATTTAGCTGAAATCAGACACCGATTTATATAGATTTCTAACTAAGGTAAAACAGTACATGCCAGTAATTAAAGTAAGAGAAAACGAACCATTTGACGTTGCATTACGTCGTTTCAAACGTTCATGTGAAAAAGCAGGTATCCTTTCTGAGGTTCGCCGTCGCGAATCTTACGAAAAGCCAACTTGGGAACGTAAGCGTAAGAAAGCAGCAGCAGTTAAACGTGCAGCTAAAAAAGTTTCTCGTGAGAACGCTCGTCGCGTTCGCATGTACTAAGATACCTTAGTAAATCCTAGGTCAACTGAGTTAACTTAAGAGTAAATTAAATCATGAGTCTACTTAGCCAACTTAAAGATGAAATGAAAATTGCCATGCGTGCTAAAGACAAAATTCGTCTTGGTGTAATTCGTATGGCATTATCTGCGATAAAGCAGGCAGAAATTGATCACAACACAGAAGCAACTGATGACAATATCATTGCCTTGTTAACCAAAATGGTTAAACAACGTAAAGAGTCTATCAAAATGTTTACTGACGGTGGTCGCGATGAATTAGCAGCTAAAGAAGCTGCAGAAATCAGCGCCATAGAAGATTTTCTCCCGCAACCATTATCAGCAGATGAAATTAACCAATTGATCACAAAAGCAATTGCCGACACCGGTGCAACCTCAATGGCTGATATGGGTAAAGTAATGGCGGTGTTGAAACCGTTAATGCAAGGTAAGGCTGATATGGGCGCTGTAAGCGGTCAAATTAAAGCAGTTTTAAACAGTTAGTTAATCTTCCATTCGAACTTCAATGTTCATTCTAAATAAAAACCGCGATAGCCTTGGCCTCGCGGTTTTATTTTAATTAGAATGCAATAACTTTCTATGACACTAATTTTATTAGTGTAGAATAATGTTTTATCTGGATGTAATGAACTTTATGGCTGGTATGATCCCTCGACAATTTATTGATGACTTATTAGCAAGAGCCGATATTGTCGAATTAATAGATTCTCGCGTACCATTAAAAAAAGCCGGTAAAAATTACCAAGCTTGTTGCCCATTTCATACCGAAAAATCGCCTTCATTTAGCGTTAGTCAAGATAAACAATTTTATCACTGCTTCGGTTGTGGTGAACATGGTAATGCTATTTCGTTTTTGATGGAGTTCGAACGTTTAGAGTTTCCTGATGCCGTAGAAGAATTAGCTTCCCATTACAATATGGAAGTGCCACGCGAACAAAGCAATCGCTCACCTGCACAACAGAAACAAGATCAAAAAGCCTATAGTCAAAAACAAGACGACTATGAATTAATGGCGCAAATCAGCCGTTTTTTTCAGCAGCAATTAAAGGTTGCCAGCGATAAAGATGTCGCCATTGATTATTTAAAAGGCCGAGGTTTAAGCGGTGCAATAGTTAAACGCTTCGGTATAGGTTATATCAGTGATGCTTGGGATGGCATGATGAAAGTATTTGGCCGTAGTGGTCAAATAAATCAGCAGCTTGTTGATTTAGGTATGGCTATTCAAGGTGATAAAAATAAACCCTATGATAGATTCAGAGGTCGGATACAATTTCCCATTCGTGATAAACGTGGTCGCGTCATAGGTTTTGGTGGACGTGTCCTTGGTGATGGTACGCCAAAATATCTTAACTCACCAGAAACACGTATTTATCATAAAGGCCAAGAACTTTATGGTTTATACGAAGCAAAACAAGCTAATAAGCAATTAACCCGTCTAGTTGTTGTTGAAGGTTATATGGATGTGGTCGCGCTAGCGCAACATGGTGTTGACTATGCCGTTGCCTCACTCGGCACCGCAACAACGCCCGAACAACTGCAAACCTTATTTAGAACAGTAAAAGAAGTTATTTGCTGCTATGACGGTGACCGAGCAGGTCGTGATGCAGCATGGCGAGCAATGGACAATGCGCTGCCGATGATTCAAGACGGCTATAGTCTTAAGTTTGTTTTCTTGCCTGATGGTCAAGATCCTGACTCGATGATCAGAGAGCAAGGGCAAGCCGCTTTCGAAACAATATTAGATAATGCCACACCATTATCACAATTTTTATTTGAGCACCTATTAACACAAATTGATATGAGTTCTCCTGAAGGAAAAGGCGCTGCCGTCGGCGCTTTTCAGCCTTATTTAGCTAAGCTTCCAGAGAGTAACCTTAAAGATGCCATGGTCACTAAGTTAGCCAATCAGTTTGGTGCAAGTAACGAAATACAATTAAAAAAACTCCATAAAAATTTTGCTAATACCACTGAAAGTACCACCAAAACTAAGCGAACAAAAATCACACCGATCAGACTCGCTATTGCATTATTACTTGAGCATCCCCATATAGTAGAAATATTACCCGACCCTGCAATTTTAAGTGAATTGAATATGCCGGGTATTCCTTTGTTGAACACCTTGCTAGCCTTATGCAAGCAAAACCCAAAGGTAAATGGTGCGCAATTAATCGAGCATTTTAGAGGTCAAGAAGCAGAAAAACAGTTAAACAAAATTATGTGTATAGAACATCATATTGAAGCTGCAAATGCTGAAAATACGTTTCTTGATATCATAGAAAGTTTTCTAAATAAATTTTTAGAAAACCGTTGCAATGAGCTGTTTGAAAAACAACGTACCGTTGGACTGACTAATACTGAAATAGGCGAATTGCACGGTCTATTAAGTGAACAGAAATAATATTTATTGTTGAATTTATCTCAGCATAAAATTAACAAACACGAGAACAGTTTACCGCTGGTAATTTAGTAAATATTTCGCTATAATTTCCGGCTTACTGTTGTAATTTTGATAGCCATAAATAGGTGGACACTCGTCAATGGATCAAGCCCCACAATCTAGACTTAAAGAGTTAATAACCAAAGGTAAAGAGCAAGGTTATTTAACTTTTGCAGAAGTTAACGATCATCTCCCTCAGGATATTATCGATTCCGATCAAGTTGAAGACATCATTCGAATGATTAACGACATGGGTATTCAGGTGTTTGAAAACGCACCGGATAACGACACGTTAATGATGAGTGAAGCAAATACTGATGAGGATGCTGCTGAAGCTGCAGCACAAGCACTTGCTACCGTTGAAAGTGAAATCGGTCGTACTACAGACCCTGTGCGTATGTATATGCGTGAAATGGGTACCGTAGAACTACTGACTCGTAAAGGCGAAATTGTTATCGCCAAGCGCATCGAAGAAGGTATCAAAGAAGTACAACGCAGCGTTTCAGAATACCCACCAGCAATTAATTACTTGCTTGAGCAGTGGGATAATTTTGAAGCTGAAGAAGTACGCTTAAGCGATATTATCGTTGGCTTTTTAGACCCAGATGCTGAAGACGAAGAAATTCCTGCGGCAGCAACTCATATCGGTTCTGAATTATCGAAAGAAGACTTAGAAGATGAAGATAAGTCTGACGATGATGATGAAGATGAGGAAGAAGAAGATACCGGTCCTTGTCCTGAAGAAGCCCGTGAAAAATTCAATGCCTTACGTGCGGCATACGAACATGCCAATAGTGTAATTAAAGCTAAAGGCCGCGGTCATACTAGTGCACAAGCGGCAATCGATGAGTTAGCTGAAGTATTTAAAGAATTCAGAATCGTACCAAAAGTATTTGACCGACTAGTGAAAAACATGCGTAGTGTTATGGACCGTTTACGTGTTCAAGAACGCTTGATCATGAAACACTGTGTGGTTGGTGCTGGTATGCCAAAAACAACCTTCATCAAAATCTTCCCAGGTAATGAAACCTCGAAAGATTGGTTTGAAGAGCAAAAGTCAGCCGGTTTACCTCATTCAAAAAGAATGTCGGATATCGAGTTAGATGTTGAACGCTGCATCTATAAACTGAACATGTTAGAAGAAGAGACTTATCTCAATGTTCACGGCATTAAAGACATTAACCGTCGTATGTCGATCGGCGAAGCGAAAGCTCGTCGTGCGAAAAAAGAAATGGTCGAAGCTAACTTACGTTTAGTTATCTCAATTGCGAAAAAATACACTAACCGTGGTTTACAGTTCTTGGATCTTATTCAAGAAGGTAACATCGGCTTAATGAAAGCCGTTGATAAGTTTGAATATCGTCGTGGTTATAAGTTCTCAACTTATGCTACGTGGTGGATACGCCAAGCAATAACTCGTTCAATTGCCGATCAGGCCCGTACTATTCGTATTCCAGTACACATGATTGAAACGATTAACAAACTTAACCGTATTTCACGTCAGATGTTACAAGAAATGGGTCGTGAGCCAACACCTGAAGAATTAGCTGAACGCATGATCATGCCGGAAGATAAAATTCGTAAAGTGTTGAAAATCGCTAAAGAGCCAATTTCAATGGAAACGCCAATTGGTGACGATGAAGATTCGCACTTAGGTGACTTTATTGAAGACGGTAGCGGTGAATTACCTGTTGACTCAGCAACCTCTGAAAACTTGAAAGACGCAACACATGAAGTACTAGCTGGTTTAACCGCTCGTGAAGCTAAAGTGTTAAGAATGCGTTTTGGTATCGATATGAACACCGATCATACCTTGGAAGAAGTAGGTAAACAATTTGATGTAACACGTGAACGTATTCGTCAAATTGAAGCAAAAGCATTACGTAAATTGCGTCATCCTTCACGCTCAGAGCAACTGAAAAGTTTCTTAGACGGCGAGTAATTTTACAGTAGCTTTATGCTTACATACTGTCAAAATATAAAATCCAGCTAGTTGCTGGATTTTTTTTATCTTAAGTTTATGCTGAAAATTGCAACAAAAGTTGAAACAGAAATTAAAATAAAATGTCGAGAGCATTGAACAACCTCACTTATCTAAAGCACTTACACTTTACTCACTTAGCTGATGCTTTGACGAGGTCAAAAACGCTTGATCTGTTAATGTATCAAGGAATGCCAATAAGTCCTGCTTCTCTTCTGCTGTTAGTTCGAAACCTTTAATGAACTGACTTTTTAATGGGTTAGCTCGGCCATCTCCTTGATATAAACCATGCGCAATATTGCGTCCGCCAGCTGCATAAATATCAATAACCTCTGATAATGTTGCAACACTACCATCATGCATATAGGGCCCAGAGTAACGAATATTGCGTAGCGTTGGGGCACGAAAACGGCCATTGTCTTTTGCCAGAGTAGATATTTCAGCTAGCCCGATATCTTTTTGAGGGTATCCAGCACTACTGCCCTCGACGTTATATAAGCCCGTGTTATGAAATGGTCTACGATCGAGTAATTGTTGTTCATGACCAGTAGACTGAGTAAAATTAAATCCACCATGACAATGGTGACACTCTAAACGCTCAGAAAAAAACAAATCCATACCGCGAATAGCAGATGCAGAAATAGCATCATCATCACCGAAATAAGCATAGCGATCGAAAGGAGAATTCAAGGAAATAAGGCTACGTACATAACTGGCCAATGCTTTTACTATCAGCTCAAAACTTAGCGGCTGTCCATCAAATGCCTGCTCAAATAATGCTTGATAAACTTGGCTATCAAATCGAGCCAATACTTTTGCTTCATGCCCAGTGATCCCAAGCTCAATTGGTGACTCACCAAACATCGGTATTAATATCTGTCGCTCAAGGGTGGTAATACCATCATGTGCCCAGGTCAGGGTTTTATTGTAAGCGATATTAACTAGCGCAGGCGCATTTCGTCTATGTATTTCACCGGTAGAGCCTTGTGAAACACTCCGATTTTCGGCAAATGCAAACGCTTGAAAATGACATGACTCACATGACTGCTGCTGATTAGCTGATAAGCTTTTATCAAAAAATAATTTTTTCCCGAGTAATACCTTTGCCTCACTCATAGGGTTATCTTTAGGTACTTGAGGTTTAGGAAAGCCTTCGATAATAGGCCATTGGTAACTCGTTTGAGTGTTATTTGCCGTATCACAACTTAAAAGCATTGCACTTAATGCTATTAATATGGCGACAAAAACTAATTTATTCAACATCAACTCCTCTGTCAAAATGCTTAGTATTACCGGCATTAAATACCCCTGCCCCTATCGCTTCAGTTGAACTGTTGGTTGTTGATAAATTAAGAAATAATTGCTGACAGCTTTCACTATCTCTTGCTGACTGGCAGCTCGATGATGAGTCTAACGTTACTTTATTAAGTAGTTCAGCCAAGTTCAAATTGAGCACAAATTGCTTGCTATTGTTTTTAATGGCAGGCACTTCAAAATGAAAAACATTGGAATAACGGCAGCGCTCTTTCGGCGCTCTCATAACACTCGCGGATTGGCACCCTGTTGACCCTAAATGAAATAACCATTGCTCATTACTACTAGCAAGCTCAAGACGCATAAACTTGTGTCCTGTTTGCCAAACCCAGAACATTGACGGTAAATTGAGCGGGCTTTTTTGACTAATAGGATTTAAGTGATTACTTGCAAAAGGCAGCCCTAGGGTAAACTTCATACGGCTATTAGCTGTTATCTTGGTATCAGAGTGAAACTCAACCTGCCAATTTCCAGCACTATCTAAGCTACTAGCTGGCTTCGTTTGTCGACAGTTTTTCCCTAACAAAACGCTATTGTCAACTTGATAGAAGTTTGGTAATAAATTAACTTTTTCCCAAGCGGAGTTTTCTGAGCTAAATTGAATATCATGAATAAAAAACTGTAATTGCTCAACAAACCAAGTTTTTTTATCTTCTCCCGCAATAAATGTACTTTGGCAATCTAACGTATCATTTTGCCATAATAATTGTACTTTAATCTGTTGATTGCTATCAGGTGCTAAACTAAAGAAGTAGCCCACAGCACCGGTTAAAAATATCAGCATTGCTATAAATATATACTGTTTGTTACGTAACATAGGTTCCGCTCAATAATTTTTAAGCCTAAAAGTTAAAAAATTTCATCAAAGATAAAGCCACAACTAAAGAGCAAAAATATAAAAAGCAATTTAAATGCGCTAAAGTGATATATATAACACTTTATTAACATAAGGACTATCTGATGTTACGGTTAACATGGATAACTTTTGTTTTATTGACAATAGTAAATAGCCAGCTAACATTTGCCCACTCTGAACATGACAAAGCTCGCTTTGTTGCTGAAACAGGCAAAGATATTGGTAAATGCGAGCAAGTATTAAGACCTTGCCAAACTATTGCTTACGCTGTTCAACAAGCGAATAAAGGCGATAAAATACTTGTTGCAGCTGGTGAGTACAGCGTTAGCTCAAGTGAAGAACTATTTTATTTAAAAAGTGCTTTAGTGCCTATTTTTGGTGGCTACAACCGTTTCGATCATTTTCAGAGCCAAAGCCCAAACACCAACCCAACAGAACTCAAAAATATTCCAGTTGATATGGCAGAGCCTTTGCGTCAGCAAGGCTTTGTTGTATTGGCGGATGGTAAGTCACTATTTGCCGAGAATAGTCAAGAAAGTAAGACCTTACAAAGTAAGCTTGATAGTTACTACACCTTAAGTGAAGCACAAAGCGGTGTCGAGTGTGCTGATGGAGCCGCGGGGGATTTTGCTTGTAACAATATAGATTTACTTGCCCATATGCCATTAAATGCATTTTCTAGTCGTCCTAATACCGCCAATGACATTTGGGGCCATGTTGATTTAAATACAGGTGATGAATATGCACTTATTGGTTTACGCAATGGCGTAGCTGTAGTTAATGTTACTGATCCTGAAAATCCGATAGAAGTTGATACAATAGACGGAGCTAACTCAACATGGCGTGACATTAAAGTGTACCAGTACTTTGATAGTAGTATCAACGCTTGGCAAGCCTATGCTTACGCCACTATTGATAGCCCAAATAACCACGTTAGCATTATTAACCTCAATCAACTGCCTAACTCGGTAAGTTTGACCGAAAATAATCAAGAAGTAAGAAAAGCCCATAACGTTTATATCTCCAATGTTGATCACAGCCTTAACATTGCTTTGCCGGGTTTAACGCCAAGTTTACAGCTGATCGGCAGTGACAAATTTGGTGGTGCATTTATTAGTTACTCTTTAAAAACACCATCGACATTAACTAGGATGTCTAACAGTTATTTTGGCTCAGGTTATACACATGATGGTGCATCGATTAACATTACCGATAGCCGAAAAGACAACCAGTGTAATAGCCAAAGTGATAGCTGCACTATTTTTCTTGACTTCAACGCAGGAGCAATGAAACTTTGGAATATTTCTGATCCCAATAACATAAGCCAGCTGGCTAGCGTTTCCTACCCTAACGTTGCGTATACACACTCAGGTTGGGGCGGAGAACGTCAGCAGTCTGTATTTCTTCACGACGAATTGGATGAAAAGAACTTTGCTTTAAATACCACTGTTAGAGTATTTTCCATTGCTGACTTGAGTAATCCAGTTCTCGTAGGGCAATGGACAGGCCCTACGCGTGCCATTGACCACAATGGTTTTGTACGTGGCAACCGCTATTACCTATCAAACTATGAACGTGGCTTAACGGTACTCGATATCACTGATCCTGCAAGTCCTGTGGAAATAGGTTTTTTTGACACTTATACTCCTTCAGACAATTCTGGCTTTAATGGCGCTTGGGGCGTTTATCCTTTTTTACCCTCTGGCAATATATTAGTCAGTGATATTAACAGTGGTTTGTATATTTTAAAGGACCGCACTCAAGAGTCCAGCCAAGGTAAAATCAGCTTCGTCGACAATGTTATCAACGCTAATCAAGGCGAAACGTTAACGGTTAATGTACAACGCAGTAGCGCTAGTGCGCCAGATCAAGCCATCAGTGTTGCTTATCAACTACTACCAGGCAGTGCACGAGAAAACAGTGATTATACCCCTGTATCTGGCACATTAACTTGGGCAGCAAATGATGTTACAGATAAAACGATTGATATTAATATCGCAAGCGATCCAAGTGGGCAGGAGTTTAAAGAAACATTTTATGTGCGTCTAAGCCAACCTAGCAATAGCGCTACATTAGGCAGCAACAGCTATTTAACTGTTAATATTGATGGCCGCGATAACACAGGTTCATTAGCCTTCACTGCAACCAAAACCACGGTACCTGAGAACCAAGGCACGCTCGATATAACCATTGCACGTCAAGGCAGCGCTTTAGGTGCAGTATCTGTATCTTATTTATTAAGTTCTGGTACTGCTCTTATTGGTGAAGATGTTGAATCAGCTTCCGGAACGGTAAATTGGGCAGATGGTGACTCAGCAGAAAAGAGCATTAGCATCACTATTATTGATGATGTAGACAATGAAGCTAATGAAAGCTTTACCGTTGCCTTATCCCCAGTTGCCGGCAGTAACTTAGGTGCCATCACGCAGCATACCGTCACTATTTCAGATGATGATAGTAATTCGGCGCCTATTATAACGTTGTCAGAAAATAGAGAGGTAAACACTGGTGCTACAGTTAACGTAACCGCAACAGCAACGGACAATGAAAATGATCCAATGACCTATTTATGGCGACAAACATCAGGTACGAGCATAACACTCAATACTGCTAATACCTTAACAACAAATTTTGTTGCTCCCGCCAGCGAAGGTAATGTAGTACTTTCATTTACAGCAACCGACTCTAAGGGTCTATCGAGCGAAGAAAGCATAACATTGACTGTGATTGCCGTGCCTGTAGCACTCCCGATACCAAAAGAGGATAAGTCATCAGGTAGTGGCTCATTAAGCTATTTAATTCTGATCCTAGCTTCAGTATTTATTAGAAGGCAGTATAAACAAGCTACTTTTTATTGTTGAACGGCTAAGTTAATGCTTTAATCGTTCAACTAATGAACTATCAGACTCATTTATCAGGTTTTTTATCGTTATAGTGGTGACAACAAAATAAAAAATGCTTATACTTCTCGCCGCTTTGATAGACCTTTCGCGTTTATTAATGCAAAGTAGAGAAATGGCCCCTTAGCTCAGTTGGTTAGAGCATCCGACTCATAATCGGCAGGTCCCCTGTTCAAGTCAGGGAGGGGCCACCATTTTTAAAGACTTCTCTAGTAATAACCTACTAACACATACTCGCTTGTGCTACCTCTGTGCTACTAAATACCAAAAATTGATATTTCTTAATTATCACATAAGTAATTTATTCGATAAAGAGTGATTTTTCTACATTTAGCTTTTCATTGCCAATGATAATAATTCTAAGTCACAGGCCAATGAACTTTTTCATATTCATTAATGCCACAAATCAGACCTAATATTGACGAACGTTAATCTTAGTGAATGGCCTGCTAAGCCACTAAAGCGGGCATACACTTTTGAATTGTTAACGATCACTTTGTGCGCATTGCGGACTCTAGCAGTTTTTATTCTAACGTCCGCTTAACTAATAAAGCGGTCATTAGCATCGAAGATAACCTTGTGACTTCTGTTAGCCAAAAGCGGAAGTTAGCTTTTGAGCTAATAACAGCAGAGCAGAGATTCTAAAACTTCCTTTTCATTCAAAATTCACATCCATTCACAACTAAAATTATGACTAAAATTTTTGCATGGCGTTAGGTCTCAAATCCCCAAAGCAGACATTGGAATTATTTAAGTTTTGAATAAATAAGAGTATTAAGTCTAAGGCGCAATCGCCCCCAAAGCGGCACAGGAAGGTTATTATAGAATTACCCAATGACTACCTTTCAATTAAAAACAGGAGCTTTAACATATTCATTAAGGTATTGAAAAAAACAGTTTAATCAAAAGAAAAAAACGGCACATAAGTCAACTCTCAGCATTTAAATAAACTCATGATTTTGTTGGGTTTAATTTTTATGATGTTTATTCAAATGACAGATTCATACCTCGACCTAACCTCCATAACGAGATAGTTCTATCCGTCAGTCTTGTCACATTACGGACATTAAGTTCAGTATATTAATAAGCATGTTATGTCCGTTATAAGCCCTCATTGCCGACATTCATGTTCAATTTTAATGTTGACTATGAGCTTTAAAAAACAAACCTTTTATATAGGGGTTCTCACGACTTCAATTTTAATGATAACAAAGATGCTATAGCCACAAATATACTTGATATCCATAAACAGGCTTCTAGTCCATAATTTTGATATACCCAACCTGAAAGCACTGTTCCAATCAATCTCCCCATGGCATTAGCCATATAGTAAAAACCAACGTCAAGCGATACACCATCATTACCTGCATAACTGACAATTAAATAGCTATGCAAAGAAGAGTTAACAGCAAAAACAGCACCAAATATTAATAATCCTATAATGATTGAAGCTTGAATGTGAAAATTAAAGTGCAACGCTAAAGCTATAGCAGCAGGTATCACGGTTAGGTAGCTTGCCCACAAAAATGCAGATCTACCTGTTGGTACTTTGCCCTGATTTTTACCCGTAAAATAAGGCGCAAAGGATTGTACTATGCCATAGCCGATGACCCAACTCGCCATAAAACCGCCAACCCACCAATGATCCCAATTAAAGGTTACAGCTAAAAACACAGGTAATGCCACCACAAACCAAACATCTCTTGCGCCAAACAAAAACATTCGTGCCGCAGAAAGTATGTTGATTGATGAACTTTTCGAGAAAATATCTTTAAATTTTGGTTTGTTTTTCGCTTTACCTAAATCTTCTTTTAAAGTGATTAAACTAAATACCCATACGATGGCTAAAAGTGAAGCCATTAAGATGATTGCACCTTTAAATTCTAGTAAGGTTAATAGCAACCCTCCCAAAAAGAATCCAACTCCTTTTAGTGCATTTTTAGATCCAGTAAGTATAGCAACCCACTGGTATAGCTTACCTTCAGATCCTTCTGGCACTAGTAACTTAATAGAGCTTTTCGCACTCATTTTATTTAAATCTTTGGCAATACCTGATAATGCCTGTGCGACCATCACATAGATCACTGTTAGCATTTCAGCAGGAACAGCTAACATAGCAAGAGCGACTATCTGCATTCCTAAGCCAATATTCATGGTTTTATTTAAGCCAAGTTTTGCACCTAACCAACCACCAACAAGGTTAGTGATAACACCAAAGATTTCATAAAATAAAAACAGCATAGCAATATTTAAAGGGCTGTATCCTAATTGATGAAAATACAGCACTACGAGCATACGTAGCGCACCATCTGTTAAGGTAAACGCCCAATAATTACCTGTTATCACCAAGTATTGTTTTATTGATGGAGATAACGCTTTTAGTGATGAAAGCTCCATATTAATTAACCTTTATCTTCCAAGCCAACCATACGGGCTAATTCTGCGGTTCTATTGGCATAGCCCCATTCATTGTCATACCAAACATAAAGTTTTACTTGTGTACCATTTACCACCATCGTTGATAAGGCATCAATGATGCTAGAACGAGGATCAGTTTTATAATCAATTGATACTAGTGGTCGCTCTTCATATCCCATGATATTTTTTAACTGACCTTGGGATGCTTGTTTAAGTAATTGGTTTACTTCTTCAACCGTAGTGCCACGTTTAACTTCAAATACACAGTCGGTAATTGATGCATTCGTTAAAGGAACCCGTATTGCATGACCATTTAATTTTCCTTTTAATTCAGGAAAAATATGAGTAATTGCCGTAGCAGAACCTGTTGTTGTTGGTATTAAACTTGTGCCACAAGAACGTGCTCTACGTAAATCTTTATGCGGAGCATCTATGATCGTTTGGGTATTGGTGATGTTATGAATGGTCGTCATTGAGCCATGTTTAATACCTATTTTTTCATGAATAACTTTAACTACTGGTGCTAAACAATTAGTGGTACATGAAGCTGCGGTAACAATAGGATGAATAGCTTTATCGTATAGTTCATCATTGACACCCATAACGATATTCAATACACCATCCTCTTTTACAGGGGCTGTAACCACCACTCGCTTTACACCTTGATCTAAATAGGCTTGTAACAACGCTTTAGTTTTTATTTTTCCTGATGCCTCAATAACCACATCACAGTCAGACCAATCAGTGTCTTGAGTGGCTTTGTTTTGCGTGCAAGGTATAGCGCTGCCATTGATGATTATTGAATCCCCCTCATGAGTAGCCTCATGATGCCAACGACCATGTACTGAATCAAACGTCATTAAGTGTGCAAGTGTTTCTGCATTTCCCGCAGGATCATTGATTTGAATAATCTCTATATCATCCCAATCAAATGCCGCTCGCATTGATAAACGTCCCATACGGCCAAAACCGTTAATGCCAATTTTAATCGTCATAAGTGTGTCCTAAAATTATAAATATGAATTAAAGTAATCGAGTTGAACTGGATGTTTTAGAGCTTTATGTCGTATTTTTTGAACTTCTTCAATAACCTTTTCACCAGACCAACCAAACGCTAATAAAATAAGTCCAATCACTAATCCTGTTCTGCCAGAGCCACCTTTGCAGTGAACTGCAATGATGCCCTTGTTATTTATCACGTCTAAGATGTTAGCCTTTTGAGCATTCCACTGTGATTCAAAGGCTTGGCTTGGAGCTGCATCATCTAAAATAGGTAGTTGAACCCATTCAATGCCTTGCCTTTCACATTCAGTTGGTAAAGAGAGTGCATTATTTTTTTCCATTTCTTCATCAAACATCAAAGTAATAAGCATGTTTGTACCTGCATCTTTAAGTGTTGAAATAGAGCCTGATAAAATAACTTCTTTCGTGCCAGGGCAAGGGGTAAATATAAGTTGAGCACCATTTTCAAGTGCTAAAATATCAAATGGATGTGTTTGCATATTATTTCCTAAAGGATGAATTTATAGAGCTATGTTTTTATCTAAACCAATTTTGTGTACGATTAATGATATAAACTAATGACAACATAACAGGCACTTCCACAAGTACACCTACGACTGTTGCGAGTGCAGCTCCTGAATGTAATCCGAAAAGTGATATTGCTACAGCAACAGCCATTTCAAAAAAGTTAGATGTTCCGATTAACGATGCTGGTGCGGCAATGTTATGGGGTAATTTCATCCATTTTGCAGCTAAATATGCAATACCGAAAATACCGTATGTTTGAATCATTAAGGGAATAGCGATTAAACCGATGATTTCAGGCTCAGAAAGAATAGTATTCGCTTGAAAGCCAAATAATAAAACTACAGTGCCTAACAAGCCGATAACTGACCAAGGCTTTAACGTAGATAAAAAGGTATTTAGCTCTACTTCGCCATGGCCTTTATTCAATATTTTACGTGTTACGACACCAGCAATTAATGGCAGGAGTACATAAAGTACAACAGAAATTACCAAGGTCTCCCAAGGGACTTGAATATCGCTCACGCCAAGTAAAAATGCAGTAATAGGCGCAAAAGCAAATATCATGATAACGTCATTTACTGATACTTGAACCAAGGTATAGTTCGGATCACCTTTAGTTAGCTGTGACCATACAAATACCATTGCAGTACATGGGGCTACCCCTAATAAAATCATCCCTGCGATATATTCTTGAGCAGAAGCAGGATCAACTAGATCAGCAAAAAGGAAATTAAAGAATATCCAGCCTAAACCAGCCATGGTGAAAGGCTTAATCAACCAGTTTATGACAATAGTTAACACAAGTCCTTTAGGGTTTTTACCAACATCTTTGATCGCTGAAAAGTCAATTTGAACCATCATGGGATAAATCATCACCCAAATAAAAACAGCGACCACAATATTTACGTGTGCAATCTCAAAGTTGGCAATCACTTGAAAAGCATCAGGTTGCCATAAGCCTAATACCACACCAAGCACAATGCTTAAGCCAACCCAAACTAATAAATAACGTTCAAAAATACCCATTATTAAATCCTTTATTCATTCTTTATAGAAAATTTATTTACAGAAACTTGCTCGATCAGGTCTATTTTGCATGTTAGCTAAACGCTGAAGTTCGTTACTGATCATAGGAATATTATTTTCTGTAGTTTGTGCAATAACTGACTTAGCCCATAGTGGAAGTTCAGGGTTAATACGATAAAACACCCATTGACCATGTTTTCTATCGGTTATCACCTTAGCTTTCTTTAGAACAGCAAGGTTACGTGACACCTTAGGTTGGCTATCTTCATCCATAGCTTCCATTAGTTCGCAAACACAAAGTTCACCGTGGTAATGAGTCAACATTAGCGTTTTCAGTCTAATATTATCGGTTAGGCTTTTATAAAAAGAGAGGGGTTCAAAGCCATTAAGTTGATCATTTTGTGTGTTAACTAATGTTTCTGTAGCACCACTACTGATATTTTTTTCTTCAACCAAAAGAAACATAGATAAGCGGTTATTAAGCTCATTTAATGTAGTAGAAAAAGGGTTACTGCCAGAACGTTCTTTTGGATCAGGAAAATCCCATGCTAATTGCTTAACGGCATTGGGGTAGCTGCGACATTCATTATTGGCTTTGTCACATAGAGTAATAACATAATCAAAAACTTGACCTTTAAAGACATTCATATTTTTAGAAACTAAATTATTAGTATCTAAACCAAACTTCCCTAACGCATCAATAGCACGAGGATCAACTGTATCAGGCTGAGTACCTGCACTATAAACATCATACTTATCACCAGCTTTATGTCTTAGTAAGGCTTCCGCCATTTGAGACCTAGCCGAGTTTCCAGTACATAGAAAAAGGACTTTTTGTTTACTTATATTTTTCATGAGAAATCAACAACAACAAAACATACGAATAATTATATATACGAAAAACAATATATACAATACCATTGTTATATTTTACTAATTCATGAGGCTAGAAAACAACGATGAAATATTAGGTGGATTAATTTTAATAGGTATTGGTTTTAAAAGCTTATACCTGTAATTTATATGTTTACCATTTGACTAAAAGCGAGAAGTATATGATTACAATAGGTAAATTAGCTAAAAAGCTAAATGTCAATATTGAAACTATTCGATTTTATGAAAAAAAAGGACTTATTTCGCAACCACTAAAACCTGAAAGTGGTTACAGGTTATACAGCGAAGCCATAGCAAACCAGCTTCAGTTTATTTTTAAAGCCAAAGCGTTAGGCTTTACGCTGAACGAAATATCTTCACTAATGTCAATGGACGGAGACTGTAAACAAGTCGAATCATTTGGTTTACAAAAATTAGATATTATTCGACATAAAATAGCTGATTTACAACGTCTAGAAAGTGTTATTAGCGAAATGACTAATTCATGTAAAACCAACCGAGACCAATCATCTTGCCCTATTATTGATTCATTAAAGTAGCTGTTGACTCCGTACTTATATACGGAGTTTATCGTAAGTATAAATTACTTAGGAATGATTATTAATGATAAACAAGTTACTCGATAAAATTGGCTCTGGTGGCGTTTGGCTAGCAGCTCTTAGCTGTACTGCCTGCTTTCCAGCATTAGGTTCTTTAACTTCAGCACTTGGCTTGGGATTTCTTTCGTCTTTCGAAGGTATTGCAGTAAATACATTACTACCTATTTTCGCTTCACTTGCGTTACTCGTAAATATCTATAATTGGTATCACAAGAAAAACCATTTAAGAGGATCGTTAAGCATTATTGGTCCTATCGCTGTTTTACTAACGCTATACCCTTTGTGGCAATATGGTTGGAGTACCTATTTATTCTACTTTGGCATAAGTTTAATGGTCGTAATGTCAGTATTAGATATTGTAAAACCTATAAAGGAGCGAATATGCAAAGTGTAAAATTAAACTCAACAATAACTTGTCCTGAGTGTGGTCATAGTAAAACAGAAAACATGCCAACCAATGCCTGTCAGTGGTTCTATGAATGTGAATCATGCAAAGTATTATTAAAGCCTTTAAAAGGTGATTGCTGCGTTTTTTGTTCTTATGGAGCTGTTAAATGTCCACCAATTCAAGAAGGACAAGATTGCTGTAATAGCTAACCACCATAGTCATCCGTCAGATTTGAGCGAACATAAAATAAATCCGTAGCATGCTACTGTAGTAGCTCTAAAGTCTTCCACACTAATAAGAGAAGATGTTCTCTCAAAACAACGAGCCTTTAACAGGTTTAGTTAAAATGTCTTTTCATCTTTGAAAGTATTTCTAATTGTTTTTTGAGTCTCTACATATTTCGTCTACGAACTCAAATTCCAGTGTGGTATGTTCAAGATGAAAAGGGCTAAGTCGTGTTGATATTTCATGCTTTATTGCCATATACTCTTGTTGATCAAAATAATGATTCACAACTAAATGAGCAGTAAGTACATGCCTTTCTCCATCAAGGGACCATAAATGGAAATGATGAATATCTTCAATATACTTCAATGATGATAATTCAATTTTTATTTTTTCTTGAATGGCTTGCTCAGGTGTTGCTTGTAAAAACAGACGTATTGCAGTATGGAGGTTTTTTAAGACATTAAAAAGAATAAATAAGGTAAATCCGATTGAAAGTATCGGATCAAGTATTGGCAGTTCGATAAACATTAGAACGATAGAAACAATTAATACGGCTACCCAACCTAAAACGTCTTCCAGTAAATGCCAATTAAGTACACGTTCGTTTAATGTTTTCCCGTCACTTAATTTGAAAGCAGCATAACCATTAACAATCACCCCTAATATCGCTAACCATAACATGCCTTGAGCATCAGGCATCTCTGGCGATAGCAATCGAGGGAATGAGATGGTTAACACCCAAATCGATCCAGCGATTAAGACAACACCATTAATAAGTGCGCCTAATAGAGAGAAGCGATGGTAGCCGTAACTAAACATTTTATCATGGCTTTTCTTGCTGAGTTTATTTAATCCCCATGCGAGACCGATGGATAAACTATCTCCTAAATCGTGAACCGCATCTGCCATTATTGCGGTGCTGTTGGTTAACCAGCCGCCAATAAATTCGATAATAGTAAAACAAACATTTAATATAAATGCCCAGCCAATACGACTTGAAGACATATCTTTAGGAATATGACTGTGTCCATGGCTAGTTGAGTGTTGATGTAAATTGTCGGACATTACTTTCTCCTATAAATTGATATCCCGTAGCGAATACCTACGGGATATCTAGTTAAAGCAAACAGTTATATTTACTTTAACCAAGCAGAACTACCTTCTCATTTCTTCAATCCTACCTTTAGAAAACCAACCATAAAGTACGGGGAGGACAAATAAAGTAAGGAAGGTCGCGGTGACCAAACCACCAACAATTACCGTGGCTAATGGTCGTTGTATCTCAGAGCCGACACCACTTGACATGATAATAGGAATCAAACCAAGGGCGGAAGTAATCGCTGTCATCAGTACAGGGCGAAGTCTTGATATAGCGCCTTCGTAAACGGCTTTGGCAATACTTTCCGTACCTGTCTGAATGCGTAAATTAATCGCTTCAACCATAACCACGCCATTAAGAACAGCAACACCAAATAAGGTAATAAAACCAATCGAGCTAGGTACAGATAGGTATTGACCAGAAATATACAAGGCGACAATCCCACCAATCATAGCTAAAGGTAAATTAACGAGGATGAGCATGGCTTGACCAACGCTGGAAAAAGCAAAATATAATAACAACGCAATAATGCCAATAGAAAGTGGAACAACAATAGTGAGGCGTTGTTGTGCTCGTTGTTGATTTTCAAATTGACCACCAATATCAACAGAATAACCGGGAGGTAAATCAACCTTACTTGCAATTGCTTCTCGAATATCTTTTACGACACTACCCATGTCTCGCCCTTGTACATTGGCTTGAATAACAACGCGTCGTTGGACATCATCTCGGCGTACCTGAGGAGGGCCTGATTCAATGGCAATATCTGCAACATCACCTAATCGCACCCATGCACCTGTTGGAGCTTGTAGTCGTAAATCAGCAATAGTTTGTTGCTGATCTCTAAACTCTTTGCCTATCCGCAGATAAATATCATAACGTTCATTACCATTAATGACTTGTCCTACTTCCTGACCACCGATACCATTTCGAACTAATCTCATGACATCACCAATCGATAAACCATATCTAGACAATTGACGACGGTTTGGTCTGACGACTAACTGAGATTCACCTGCTATTGGTTCCATAGCTACATCCCTTGCACCATCAACCCCTTGAATAGCATTAACAATAGCCTGACCTTGCTGAGCAAGAATATCGAGATCTGCACCAAATAGTTTTATTGCTAACTGTGCTTTAACACCAGAAAGTAATTCATCTACTCTTGTTGCGATAGGTTGAGAGAAATTCAGTAGTAAGCCAGGGAATTGCTCAAGTTTTATTTCCATCAAACCTTGTAGTTCATGGCGTGTTTTTGCACTCGTCCACTCTGCTGTAGGCTTGAGACCAATATAGATTTCAATATTACTCACTGGCTCAGGATCACCACCAATTTCTGCTCGACCTATACGACTGGTAGCATAAATTACTTCAGGAAATTCAAGTAATATTTTTTCCAATTTAGGTGAAACGGAGAGGGCAGTAGCTAAGCTGGTTGAAGGAGCCATTGTTACACGTAAATTAATAGTGCCTTCTTCAAGCTCAGGTACAAATTCAGTGCCTAAATTTGGCACTAGAAATAAGGTACCAACAAGTAAGACTCCAGCCCCCATTAGAACTACTTTTTTGGCGTTCATCGCTTTTGTTAAACTAATGCGGTAAATATTTTCTAGCAGACTAACGATAGGGCTGGTTCGTGCTTTAAAACCTCGTTGAAACAGGTAACTTGCCAAGGCAGGTACAACAATGAGTGATACGGCTAAAGACGCCACCATAGCAATCATAATACTAATCGCCATCGGTTGAAATAGTTTACCTTCGACTCCTTCTAAGCTAAACAAAGGTGCAAAAACCACCATGATAATTGTTACCGCAAAAAATACAGGTTTAGCTACTTCTCTTGCTGCAATTTGTATACGCAAACTAACATCGGTATCTTTTTCGACATCAAAAGGGTTCTCACTGTCATGCATTCCTTCATGACGACGGTCTGGCTGACTAAGATGTTTGAAAATATTTTCCATCATCACCACCGCACCATCGACCATCATACCAATAGCAACCGCTAAACCACCCAGTGACATTAAATTTGCAGACAAACCATTGTAAGCCATTAGCATTAAGGCCATACCAACAGAAAGTGGAATAGAAATAAGAACCAGTAAAACTGCGCGTACATTCAGTAAAAAAAGTACCAATACAATAACAATAAAGATAAAAGCCATTGTCAATGCTTCAGCTACCGTGCTAACTGCTTTTTCAATTAAATCCGCTTGGTCATAAATAGGTTCAAACGTTACACCTTTTGGCAGGGCTTGTTGAATGAGCGGGATTCTGTCTTTTATGCCATCAATGGCAACTTTAGTATTTGCGCCCATACGTTTTAAAACAATACCGGAAACAACTTCACCTAGGAATTTACTATCATTAGTACCGACACGTTTAGTCATTGTGACAGCGCCTTGTCTAATTTCGCTTCCAAATTCAATAGTTGCCACATCAGCAAGGTAAACAACAGTACCTGCAATCGTTTTGACAGGAATTTGTTTTAGTTCTTCTATGCCTTTTTCATCACTACTTAACCAACCGACACCTCGAATAATAAGTTGTTCTTGGCCTCTATCCATATACCAGCCACCAGCGTTATCATTATTATCTTCTAATGCATTAGCGATATCTTCTTGGGTCAATTGGTAAGCAAGTAAACGTGATGGATTAATATTTACTTGGTATTGTTTAACATTTCCACCAAAGGCTAAGACATCAGTAACTCCGTCTACTGGCATCAATAATAATTTAACCACCCAATCGTTTAGACTTCTAAGTGACATACTGTCATACCCAGAGTCTTCATCAGCGAGTAGTAAGTATTGATATACTTGCCCTAAGCCAGAGGTGTTTGGACCAATTTCAGGTGTACCAACACCTTCAGGTATTAATTCTTTTGCTGATTGCAATCGCTCAAAAACCAATTGACGAGCAAAATAAATATCGGTACCTTCTTTGAAGACAACCGTAATACCAGACAGCCCTGTTTTAGAAATAGAACGTACTTCTTCAACATCAGGTAATGCATACATTACGGCTTCAATGGGGAAAGTAATGAGTTGCTCTACTTCTTCCGAAGCTAAACCAGGTGCTTCAGTATTAATGGCCACCTGCACGTTGGTCACATCTGGAAATGCGTCCAAATTCAAACGTGGAATAGTAAAAAAGGCCGAAGCCGTTAACGCAATCAAGGCAAATATCACCAATAATCGGTTAGTGACAGACCAGTCAATCAAACGATTTAACATGTGTTAGTTCTCCAATTATCAATTAATGGTTATGAGCATCGAAACTGCCTTTGGCAATTTCTGCCGCGACATAAAAAGCACCCGTTGTAACGACTCTGGTGCCTGCTGGTAAACCCTTAATTTCACGTGATTTTCCCAGTTGTCGTCCCAATTCAACTTCGACACCTTTAAATTCGCCATTTTCTTCAACAAACACCATCCAATCACCATCACTACCACGCATTAATGCTTCTTCAGGCACAGTCAGAACTTTTTTGTCAGTTTCAAGGGCAAAATAGATATCAGCAAATAAACCGGGATGAAGCTTATGGCCGTCATTTTGAACCTGTAAACGTATAATGCGTGTGCGTGTTACTGGGTCTATGGTATGAGCTTTTTGAGTGACCGTAGCTATGTATGTATTGTTACCTACATTTACTTGCGCCTTTGAATTTTTGGGTAAGTCCAATTCCATTGATGGAGCTAAACGTGCTTCAACCCATAACGTATCCTCATCAGCCAGATCAAATAAAGTACCGCCGGATTCTATGCGTTGTCCTTGACGGAAATTATCAGATAATACAGCGCCAGAAGTCTCTGCGTTGAGGGTGTATTGTCCAAGTTTTTTAGTGCTGGTAGCCAAAGAGGTAATAGCGTCAGCAGATAAGCCAAACGCATACAATCGTCCTAAGTCAGCCTCAAAATCGGTCTGAGCTTCTATAAAGCGTTTATCACCTACCGCTTTTCGACCAAGTTTTTGAACCCTTTTCCATTCTGAATCAGCGAGCCTATAGCTGGCTTGTGCTTCAGCCATTGACTCACTAAATAGGGTGACTAACGGTTGATTGATTTCGACATGATCACCTAAAGCAACATAGCGTTTTAGTATCACTGAGTCGACTCTTGGCGAGACTAAATAACTGGTATAGTCATTCGCTTTTATCTCTCCTTGAGCATAAATACTGTAAGTCATCGCCTGAGGCTCTAGTACGGTTATGTTAATTTCAGCTAAATTTAATTGTTCCTTTGAAAGTTTAACTCCCGCACTTTCTTCTTCGTGTTCATTTTTACCTTCATGTCCATGCCCATCGTCTTTTTCTTCTTCGTGTTCATTTTTACCTTCATGTCCATGCCCATCGTCTTTTTCTTCTTTGTGTTCATTTTTAGCTTCATGTCCATGTCCATCATCTTTTTCTTCAACATGCTTTTCGGCTTTTTCAGATGATTGAACATTTGCAAATGTCGCAGTAGTTATGGTTGTTATCCCACAAAAAAGTGCGGCCAGCGTTATTAATTTAATTTGCTTATTCATATGTTTTTTCCAAAATTGGTTCATTGACTATTAATTGATTCTTGATAATGCCTTTAATATTCAAAGCTGAGATAATTGCAGAGTCGCGGCCTTAATTTGGCCTACCTGTAATAGCCAGTCGATTTGGCTTAATTGAAATTGACTTTGTAATTCAATACCAGCATTAAGACCTTCAGCACGTTGTTGTAATGCAAGTAAATATTCGGTAGTACTTACATCACCGCTTTGCCATTGCTTTTGCAGTAAATCGCCACTACGTTTTCCTCTTCCATCCATCAATTGTTGCCAACGTTGATAGTTTTTTTGATAAGTGATTAAGGTGTCAGTGCTTGATTGGATAGCAAATCTCTGTTTGCGCATAACGGAGCGAAAATTTGCTTCAGCAGCTATTGCTTGTTGATTCGCAGCTCTTGCTTGTGCTGAATAATTGTTACGGATATTCAAAGGCATTGAAAAAGTTACGCCTAGTACATTTTCCCTATCATTTTTGCCTGCGTTAAAACCTATAGTTGGGTCAGCTTTAGTTTCTAACAAAGCGAGTTGAGCATCACTTCTAGTTATTTGCCATTGTGCTTTTGCCGCTAAGACTAAGGGATGTTGTTCAAGCCATTGAGGTGAAAGTTGATAATTAGTGATAGTTAAACCTTGCGCAGGTATAACCTCTTTATCTGGCGTCCAATCTCGCAATAGCTCTTTGGTTTGGGCTTCGGCTTGTTTTAATTGAACTTGTACCTTTGCGGTAACATTCAACATTTGGGATAAACTTAAAAAAGTAAGTTCGGCATCTACTTGCCCTAGATCACCTGCTTTTTGACGGTCTTTAACTATATCAAGTAAGGTTTCTAACTGCTTTTCTTGTTCTTGGGCAATAACAGCTTGTTTTTTAGCTGCTTGCCAAGTAACTAACGCTTGTAAAGCTTGCGCTGTCTTTTCTTGAACAAGAAAGTCAAAGTGTTTGCTTGCTTGAGTTAAGCTAAAGTTAGCTTGTTGCTCTTTCGTTTCTCGCTTATCCCACCAATCAATCGTTTGATTAATACCAATAGAATAATTATTAGCGTCACCTTCTCGTTCATAACCTGTCTCTAATTCAGGATTATAAAGTGGTTGCTTGTTTCCTTCAGCATTTGAAAAAACAGCATTCATTTCTTCTTTGGCGGCAATAATATCGGGATGTTTGTTTATTTGCATCGATAACCAAGATGTCGATGTTGTTTGTGCATTTACGCTTTGTATATTAATTAAAATAGCCAAAGACATACTGACGCATAGCACAGCGCCAATATTTTTTTGAAAAAATATTTTCATAAATTAAACTCATATTTATTTAAATAGTGTTAACTAACGACAGTGAAATCGTAGTAGACACGAATATAAAGATGCTCAGCTAAACTGAGCTATTCTAATAGAGTTAACTTATAGGGGGGATTATTGGGTTATCGTGAAGAGGGCTTGAATATTGAAATAAATACCCATACTGATGTCCTATTTGATTTGGACGCTCGGTAAAAATTTGAGTTTGAACGAGCCACTGAGTATGAAATCCATGACAGTGTCCACAGTGATGGCAATCTTTAACGTTATGTTCATTGTCTGTAGATAGGTCGTTATCAACCACTTGATCATCAGATTCATGTGAATGTTCTATTTGGATATGCTGTACATCTAATTCATGAATTTCTTGTGAATTTGCAATAGCTACAAATGATTGTAATACAATCAAAATGACTAAAGTAAAATTCAGAAGCTTATTTTTCACAGCAAAACCTTTAATAATGAACATTCGTTACGTAATTCGTTAATTTAATATTGAAGTACTAAGATAATCATTTAACTTAAAAGTTATAAATATCCGACCTCAACAATTAAACATTATATTCCCTATAGTGACTATAGAGTCAATAGAATTGTTAAAATTAATTAGATAAAACGAGCATTTATCATTAATGGACAATATTTACTCGCTATAAGTCTATAGGCTAACACGAATGATTGGAGCTGTGCTGCCTGTTTAAATTGTAAAAGCTTAAGTTAAGTAGACTACGATTATAAAAATATTTTTAAATACTTTACTCTATAGTAACTATAGGTATTACAATTGATAATAATTATCATTTGGGCTGTAATATTTAAGGGCCATAGTATGCAATTTTGTTGGAACGTGCGATTAATAAGTCAAAAACATATCGGAATACAATCATTATTTTGTTTAGTGTTAATGGCGACTCTTTTATTTTCGAAGTTGAGTGTAGCTTCAACGGTTGATGAGGTTGCTCAACTACGCCAAATAGCACAATTGGCAGAGTATGTGGGGGTTGATTACGCATCAGCGGTTGAGAATGGTCAAGTAATTAACAATGATGAATACCAGGAAATGCTTGAATTCTCTCAATTGATAGTTGATAAAACGTCAAGTGATAATTATGTTATGCACTCTCTCAATGAGAAAGCATCGGCCTTACAAAGGGCTATTTCAACTAAAGAAAATGTAAATATTGTCAGGCAATTTGCTTCTGAACTACGAATTTCATTATTGGCTATGATGCCTGAGTTATCTATCCCTAAAAGATTACTGTCTAAAGAAGCTATGTTTTCTTTATTTGAAAATAACTGTGCGAGTTGTCATGGTATTTTAGGTCAAGGAAATGGTGTTTTAGCATCGGGATTAGAGCCTGCACCTACCGATTTTACCGATAAAAACCGTGCAGAAAACCGTTCACTTTTAGGGTTGTTTGATGCCATATCTAATGGGCTTGATGATACGGCTATGCCTGCCTTTACACAACTAAAAGAACAGCAGAAATGGTCCCTTGCATTTTATGTCGGTGGTTTTGCATTCCAATCATCAAGCGAATTCATCAAACCATCACAATCAATTTCATTACAAAACTGGATAAATTATAGTCCATTAAAATTATCTACAGAAACTGACGGATTAACGAAAAATGAAATTGAAGGGTTAAGAGCCGATCCAAAATTATTGTTTACCAATCAAAGTGGTCCTTTAGCTATAACCAAAACTCAATTAGCTGCCGCAAGCATTGCGTATAAAAATGAAGAGTATGAGAAGGCCAAAACACTTGCTGTGAGTGCTTATCTAGATGGTTTTGAATTAATTGAAAATAGTTTGGATGCACGAGACAAAAATTTACGTAAAAGCATCGAAGGAAACTTGATTAAGCTTCGTCAAGTGTTAAGTAACGCACAACAGATTAATCAACTTGAAAGCCTTATGGAAATTACTGTGAGGCAACTCAATGACGCGGAAGAACTTCTGACAGAAACTACTTTATCAAATGAGGCTCTTTTTACTGCAAGCTTAGTTATTTTGCTAAGAGAAGGTTTAGAAGCCTTGCTGGTTGTACTGGCTTTGATAACAGTATTAATTCGAACTAAACGTCATGATGTCTTAAAATATGTTCATTTTGGCTGGCTAAGTGCGCTATTAGCGGGTTTTGCTACTTGGGCGGCAGCCCAGTCAATGATCAGTATCAGTGGTGCAAGTCGAGAAGTCATGGAAGGTATTGCTGCAATGCTTGCAGCGTTAATGTTGTTCTATGTGGGGATCTGGATGCATAGCAAAACGAATGCTGAACATTGGCAGGCATACATTCAAAAGCACATTAATACACAATTAGAAGCAGGTACACTTTGGGGGTTAGCCGTGCTCTCATTTATCGCTGTTTACCGAGAGGTTTTTGAAACGGTTTTATTCTATCAATCACTGTTAACACAAGCTTCAACGACTCAATACTCATTTGTTATCGGTGGATTTTTATTCGGGATAGCTGTGTTATCGATTATTGCATGGGGAATGTTTAAATATTCTGTAAAATTGCCAATTGCTCGTTTCTTTTCAACAACAACATATCTCTTATTAGCACTGTCATTTATATTGATGGGAAAAGCAGTTTCAGCATTACAAGAGGCTGCCATTATTGGAATTTCTCCATTGCCAATTACTGTAGAGGTTGATTGGATTGGTGTTGGGTCTACTTGGGAAGGCATAATGGCACAGTTAACGATATTGGTTTTATTTATAGCCTATATGTATAGATCTAGAAGAAAACAAATATTGATTTAAGATAAATATGGTATCTAAACATTTTTAGCTACGTCACTGGTAAGCTTTTGTAAAATACCACACTGCTCAATTGTTCCATTATTTGAGCAGGTGTTACTTAAGTCATTTAACTGTTCTTTTAGGCTATTAAGTTCTTTAATACGTTGTTCAACTTGCTGAATATGACTATCGATCATGTTGTTAACTGAGTTGCATTGAATCGAGGGTGAACTTTGTAACTCAAGCAGTTGACGAATTTCCGATAAGGCTAAATCGAGCGTTCTGCATTGTTTAATAAACATCAATTGTTTAAGTGACGATTTATTATATAAACGAAAATTTCCTTCACTTCGCTCTGGGGATTTCAAGAGTTGTTCTTTTTCATAATAACGGATCGTTTGTACTGAACAATCTGTTAATTTTGCTAGTTCGCCAATTTTCATAATATTAAATTTCTTTGTTGACTCTATAGTTACCATAGACTTTATACTTTGTAAAAATGTGTTTAACAAGGTTTTTTATGTCAAATAAATGTAGTGGCCAATGTGAGTCAGTTGTTACTGACTCTAGTATTAAAGAACTTAAAAATACTGATGCTTTTGATGGGCGTTTCACAACTGATTATAAAGTGCCTAAGATGGATTGTCCTTCTGAAGAACGATTGATAAGGTTAGCGCTCGACGGTATTGAACCACCTGTTGGATTAAAATTTGATATTCCTAATCGGCTAGTTAAAGTTTTTCATGATGCTCATTTGGATGAGATAACTACGAAGCTTCAATCATTGAATTTAGGTGCTACGTTAGAAATAACCAGAGAAAGTTGCAGTGTTGAAGCAACCCAAGCCAAAGTATCTGCTAAAGAAAATGAAGGGAAAGAAACCATTATTCTTAAGTGGTTACTGATCATTAACGGGTTCATGTTTTTTTGTGAATTCATCGCGGGTTGGATTGCTCAATCCGCTGGACTGATTGCTGACTCTTTAGATATGTTTGCAGATGCTGCTGTATATGGATTAGCGATATATGCGGTTGGGAAAAGTATTAAGATGAAACTCAAAGCAGCCCACATATCGGGATTGCTACAAGTTATCCTTGCGTTAGGTGCTTTAAGTGAAGTGTTAAGGCGATTTATATACGGAAGTGAACCCGTATCAAATTTAATGATGATTTTTGGTGCACTTGCGTTAATTGCCAATGTTACATGTTTGTTTTTAATATCCGATAGTAAAGAAAATGGCGCTCATATGAAGGCTAGTTGGATTTTTTCAGCTAATGATGTTATCGCAAATGTTGGCGTTATATTAGCAGGACTACTGGTAACACTGACAGGATCGCGTTATCCAGATCTTGTTATTGGATTTATAATTGCCCTTGTAGTATTAAACGGTGCTCGTCGAATCTTACAGTTAAAAGCTTAGTATAAATGTAATAATAAAGTATCTGTCTCAACTAATAAGCATCAACACTCAAATATCTAGTATTAACTCGATATATTATTAGCCAAAGTGTCCTGCTCAAGTGGCATAAGTTATGGTGTAGTAAAAACTCACTGCACCAACATCAATTGTGCCTTTAAATTGTTTCCCTTTGATTATTAAATGAATATTTTAAGCCGTTTATTTCAAACCGATTTTAGGAACGTCTGCTTTCCCAGTAATTTTCAATTCTGCTGACGGTTATATTAGGTCTGCGTAATATCATGAAGCCGATCGGTCAATACTATTCAAGCCGATCACTTTTTTGTCTGCCAGTAGACCTTAGTAAAATCTAACTTGAGTGATCGCCATCAGTCAAGGAATTTAGTTTTTTTCGCATCGATTCGCCTTTTAATTCCAACTTTATTGCTCCGTGAACAAGCCGATCTAGGATCGCATCAGCATGTGTCGATTCTCCGATCATTTCATACCAATTTTCTATCGGTAATTGGCTGGCAATTAAGGTCGATTTTGTGTCATATCTCGCATCAATTAATTCCAGTAAATCACTGCGTTGTTGAGCTGTTAATGGCTCTAATCCCCAATCATCTAGGATCAGTAAATTGGCAGAGCTAAGCTTGTTGATCAGTTTTCGATAACTACCATCGGCTTGCGCTAAGAACATCTTTTCTAATAGCTCTTTAAGCCTAAAATAATAAACGCTACTCCCTTGTTGGCAGTGGTTTTGACCAAGAGCACAAGCGAGGTAAGTTTTGCCACACCCCGTTGCTCCCGTGATCAAAATGTTTTGGTGAAGGCGTAGCCATTCACCTTGTGCTAATGAACGGATCTGAGTTTTATCTAGTTGTCGTGCTGCGCCATAGTTGAGTTGAGCAAGCGTACCGCCAACTCTGAACTTTGCTTGTCGAGTTAGGCGGTCAATTTTACGCTGATCACGCTGAGTTATTTCATGGTCAAGCAATAAGCTTAGTCGCTCTTCGAAGCTTTGTTCAACGTAGAGATTGGGTTGCTCATATTGCTGCAATAGTGCATCACGTATACCGCTTAGCTTTAAGTTACTTAACTGGTTATTGACTTGTTGATTGATATTTTGCATAAGATTTCCTTTGGTTTGTTAGTTTTGATTAATGGTAATAGTTGTTGCCGCGGATATTTTTATGATCAATATCTTGTAGTAAATCACCTTGAGCTTGTGGCAAGGGTTGCTTATCCAAGCCCTTTTCTAAAATGTTTTTTACTTGTTTTACGCGAGTAACACCTGTGGCTAATGCGCGATGACAGGCTGCTTCAAGACGTTGGTCAGTAAACTTCTTACCTAGGCTTAATAACCCCATACAAGCACGGTAGCTTTGCTCTGGATGCTTTTTAGCTTGCATCAATTGCATAACAAACTGCTCCGTTGAACCACCGAACTTAGCTGCCCAACGTTCGAACCGTTGTGGTGACCATTGCTGCTGCTTTTGATGAGCTATTGGCATATGTAGATCAAGCGTGGTGTGTGCACCTTCTCGGTGTGATCTTGGGTGAACGGCTACTTGAACACCCTGATGGTAAAGTGTCACCAGTTGACCTGTGGCATGGGCTTCAAGCTTTTGTTTGATCAAGGTATGAGGTACTGAGTAGTAGTGTTTTTCAACTTCGACATGATAATCAATATGCACGCTTACTTGTTTGACTAAGGTGTAACTGTAAGCCTGTGTGGGTAGTGGTTTGAGAGCAGGTTTATCAATGGATTCAAACTGACTGAGCCTTGAACCAGGGTGCTTCTTCATTTTCCGCTGGTTTAAGTCGACAAGCAGTTTTTGTATCTTTAGGTTTAATTGGCGCAAGCTAAAGAAGCTTTCATTGCGAAGCCGTGCCATTATCCAGCGTTCGACAATTTGCACACCCACTTCTGCTTTGGCTTTATCCTTGGGCTTATAAGGTCTAGCAGGCACAATGACCGTATTGTAGTGTGTCGCCAATTGTTGGTAGGTTGGATTTAAATCAGGCTCATATCGACAAGGTTTAGTTACCGCACTTTTTAAGTTGTCAGGGATTACCAGCTCTGGCACACCACCAAGAAACTCAAAACAACGAGCATGACTCATCACCCAATCTTCTAGCTTTTGGCTATACGTTGCCTCCGCATACGTATAATTAGATGCGCCCATAACTGCGACAAACACTTGAGCTGTACGGTATTCACCTGTACTAGCATCAACAATATTCATAGTTGGGCCGCAGTAATCAACAAACAGTTTTTCACCTGCTTTATGGTTTTGTCGCATGGACGGTTTTTGACATTTAAGCCATGCCTTGTACTGTCGGCAGAAGTGGGTGTAACTGTAAAATCCTTCCTCGTGTCGCTCTTTGTATTCTTGCCAAAGCAGCAATAGCGTCATGGTTTTGGGTCGCAGCTCCTGCTGAACTAACAACCAGTCAGGAATACTAAAGCCTTTTAGTCGGGGCTTTGTTTTGAAGAATGCTCGTTGCAGAGAATGATCATCCCATTTTTCATCAAGCGGCCAGCAAGTGATACCTAACTCTGCTGATTTACAGGCATATTTAGAAACAATTGAAGGTGAAATAGATAAGCTGTTTGCTATCTTTCGATGACTGAGTTTACAGTCGTATTTTAGTCTTAAAATCTCTTTAAGTTTACGCATTGAAATAGGTGCCGTTGGCATGGTTATTCTCATCATCAAAAATGAAAAGAATAACGGTTAAAAACACCTACTGGATAGACAAAAATGAGTATAAATTGAACGATACCATTCAAGCCGATCACTCAATACCATTTTGACCAAAAAGTGATCTGCATCGATGGTATTGAGTGATCGCGATGGATAGTATTAAGTGATCGGCTTAGATGGTATTAGGTGATCGCGATGCATGAGAATATGCACACCATGAATGCAATAGCTGTAGAAGAACAAAATGCAGAGCTAGTGTTTGATCTAAACAAAGCAAAAATAATCGATCTAAATCAGCTGGATACACCCCGTGCTTTAAATTCAGAAGGCGGTATCGATGCTTTCGCTTCTGCTGGAGCATGGACTGACGTTGTCTATAATCCCAATATTACCACAGCTGGACAATGGGTATTTGGTCCGTTGATGGACGCACCTTCAGGAACATCTTCCACTGCTACAGTTCAAAATATTACTTGGCAATGGAATATATGGAATATATGGAATATATGGAATTACAACACTAATTTAACAACTTATTTATGTGAGAGCACATTAAATGTCTGTTTTGATATAAGTGGTAATTTTGGTGCAGGAGGTAATACAAGTTCTTATAATATACCAGCCAACCAATCTTGGAGATATGCTTTTTATTACGCAGGCAGCGGTAGTATTAGCCCCGCATTACTCGGACAAAATGGCTCTATCGCTGTAACATATCAATAAAAAGAAAACATTATTTTAGCGGTTTTAAATTCAACCCGAAACCGCTATTTATCAAGCATAATAATTTACATAATTAGGGGTTAATTTCACTAATTTTTCATAATTTTCAGGAGAGCTAAGTCCCTTATTTCCCCAGTTCATCGACATCTTATAAAGATCTGATTGTTCGTCTTGCATGTTTGCAATACTTATTAAAATATCTTTAGCGCTTTTCCCTTCGGCTCGCCCCAGACTAATTAAATCTTGCTCTTGATTCAAAACACTACGACTTTCTTGTTCTATTTGACCCTTTAAACGACCTATTCTTCCAACTAATTCATTCTCATTGTCAGAGTTCATAATTTCTCTTAAATTAATGCTAGCCATTGATGGCTCCCTTCCGACTAATGAATTAACTTTTGCTTCAAGCTCTTCTGGAGTAGCGTTTTCAATAAAGGAAAGAGCATTTTGTCGTGTATCAAGATTATTTGTATTTTCCGACGATTTTGATGTGGTTATCGCTGTCTGTTCAACTTTACCAACATTAGAACGGGTTTGTTGTACAGCATAGCTCTGTGAACCAATAGAATTTATCATGTCATTATCCTTAATTTTTTTAATAAAAAACTACATTTTTTAGTAATGTAAACATCAATACTTATCCATATCTTAAAGCAAGTAACATACCAAAAATATTATCTACTATTTTTAAAGCATTAAGTATGAAAGTACACCCTAAAGTAGAAATATCAGTAATCTTGGTCGATAAAAACGGCAAATAAGGGGCGCTGTATAATTTCAAGTTGGCAAGTTATTGCCGCTTAATAAGAGGGTCAACAGGCAGGGCAACCGCATGAATGCTCAATATTCAAACATCCTACCGAGTCCCGCCTGTAGCACGGCTTCCAGATAGTCGGTCTTCATCCACACGCGTTTTTGTTTTCTAGGAATACTGGCTTGAGTGGATTCTGCTCTGAGCATATTGAGGGCTATTTGTCTCAGTGTCGCGAGATTCTCAGCACCATGGTTTTGATAAATCTGACAGTCGTCCTCGCTCATGCTGACATCCAGCACCCAATGCAGGTTGTTCTCTATCGCCCAATGGCTGCGCACTGCACTGGCCAATTGCTGCTCAGTGAGCGGCGCTGAACTGATGTGGTAGCGATAGGTCAGTTCGGGGGCTTTTCCAGGTGCCTGGCGAAAGGACAAGGACATGCCTAAGGTCTTGAGCTGGGGGCATTGGGGAAATGCGGCAGCTATCTCATCTACTGGTAGTGTGTAGCACGCTCCCCTTCAACACGACCTCGGTTTTTCTCAATCTGTATTGGCCCCAGTGGCGCTTGTCGTATAGCTGTAAATGTCTCTTTTACCGCGTCGTACAGGTTTCCTTGATTGGCTTTGAGGGTAAATAAATAGTCCCCGTCTTTGTCTACAATCGTTTCTGCGATTGCGGTTTGACAGCCCATGGCATCAATGGAAACCAGTGTTCCTTGAATATCCAACAGGTCAATCAACTCAGGAATGGCGGTAATTTCATTCGATTTATCGGCCGTTTTGAGCTGCCCTAAAACTAACTTATTGGCGCAAGCAAAGGCGTTCACCATGTGGATGGTGGCTTGACGATCATCACGTGAATAAGAGCCTCGGAGTGTTTTTCCATCAATGGCGATAACGTCTCCTTCGCTGTTCTCATACACACTTCGCATCCAGCCGATAAAACAGTCGCCGAATTGCTCGGGGTCGACACGTGAAATGATGCGAGCGATGGTGTCATCGACGGGGACGCCATCCACCAGAAAACCGTGCTGTTTAAACCAGTCATGGTGACCTTCGGCATATAAACGGATGTCGGCCCACCCTTCTGCGCCAGCGAGGACACCGCATAGCGTAACAAACAGCACATCATGTAAAGGATAGGTGTGCATATTCCGGCCCATAGGGATCACCTTTTCTGGCTAGTCGGGATCATCGATTCTGGTTTCATCGGGATCACCTATTCCGGTTTCATCATGATCACTTTTGGGATATCACCAGAATGATGACATCAACCTAATCGAGTCTTAATTGACGCATTGATATTCAACATATTTGCTAGCCTAGTTCCTTTTTGTTTGGAGCAATCATGGCTACAAAGAGGTTAACAATGCGTAATATCAGAGAAATTCTACGACTTCATTTTGAAGCCAAACTCAGTCTACGAAAAATCAGTATCTGCACTAAAGCCAGCATTGGCGGTGTGCAAAAGCTGCTTGTTAAAGTAAACCAGTGCGAACTCACTTGGCCGTTACCGGAAGATATGGATGACGTAGCATTGGCAAAATTGCTGTATCCACAATCAGATCCAAGGCCGTCACGCCACTATCAACTGCCCACGTGGATAGAGGTACATCAAGAACTGAAGCGTAAGGGGGTGACCAAACATCTGCTGTGGGAGGAATACACCCAACAGTATCCAAATCGCAGTTACAGCTACTCGCAGTATTGCCATCATTATGATGTATGGAAAAGCAAACAACGCCGCTCCATGCGCCAAGTCCATAAAGCCGGTGAGATTCTGTTTATCGATTACGCAGGGCAGACTGTGCCGATTGTCAGCGGCAGCACCGGTGAGGTGCGCACCGCGCAGATATTCGTAGCGGTGATGGGCGCATCCAACTATACCTTTGCTGAAGCCACTTACTCGCAAAGCTTACCGGACTGGTTAGGTAGCCATGCCAGAGCCTTTGACTTCTTAGGCGGCCTACCGCAGTTGGTGGTGCCGGATAACCTAAAAAGTGGGATCACTAAAGCTTGTCGCTACGACCCTGATGTCAATCCGTCCTACCAGCAACTGGCGGCTCACTATGGTGTGGCGATTATGCCTGCCAGACCCTATAAACCTAAAGATAAAGCCAAGGCTGAGGTGGGCGTACAGGTTATTGAACGCTGGATATTGGCCAGGTTACGCCATCACACCTTCTTCTCACTGGCGGAGCTCAACATCTGCATCAAGGCCTTGCTGGTTGAGGTCAACAACAAGCCCTTTAAGCAGTTCAAAGGCTCTCGCCTAACCTGGTTCGAGTCCATCGACAAACCGGCTCTTAAGCCACTGCCTAAGCATCCTTACCAGTACACTGATATCAAACAGGTAAAAGTGAACATTGATTACCATGTTCAGTATGAGGATCATTTGTACTCAGTACCGCATCATTTGGTCGGTGAGCGCATTGAATTGCATGCCAAGGCCAATGTGGTCGAAATGCTCTTCCACAATCACTTAGTTGCCAGCTATGCCAGACAATACCGCACCGGCATGAGTACCACGCCCAGCCACATGCCAACAAAGCATGAAAAACACCACCAATGGTCAGCCGGTCGTTTAATGAACTGGGCAAAGGATATTGGTGATGAGGTACTTATCTGGGTCAAAGCCCAACTCAACAACAAAACCCATGAGCAGCAAGCCTATCGGGTCTGTTTAGGTTTACTCAATCTGTCTCGGCAATATCCACAGAGCAGACTTAATAAAGCCTGTGCCATTGCTAATAAGCACAGTCTTTATAGGCTCAAACACATCAAAGATATCCTCAGCAGTAATCAGGACAAACTGCATCCGGACACCCAAACACAGCCTTCACTACTGCCCCAAACCCACGAGAATATCCGTGGCCCAAAAAGCTTCCATTAAAAGGACAACACCATGATAAATCAGACCTTAACTCAATTGCGCCAGCTTAAACTTAATGGCATGGCAACCGCCCTTGCTATGCAAACGGAACAGCCGGGTAACTACGACAATCTCAGCTTCGAAGAGCGCATTGGATTGTTGACCGACAGCGAACAACATGAGCGTGAGCAACGCAAACAACAGCGCCTGCTCAAGTCCGCCAAACTGAAAATCCACGCACACGCACGGGACATCGACTACGCCCAGCCCAGAGGCTTAAAACAAGCCATGATGGCCTCCCTGTTGCAATGTGACTGGATAAACAAACATCAGAATCTGTTACTTACCGGCCCTTGCGGCAGTGGTAAAACCTATCTGGCCTGTGCACTGGCGCACACGGTCTGTACCAAAGGCTACAGCGCAAAATACTATCGAATATCCAGGCTAATGTTGGAACTGGCACAAGGCAAAGCCGATGGTACTTACAGTAAAGCCCTGCAACAGCTCGCCAGGCTCGACATGCTTATTCTGGATGACTGGGGGTTGGAACCCCTTAACTCGGCTCAGCGCAACGATCTGATGGAGATCATGGACGACAGAAACGGCAGCTCATCCACAGTGATCATCAGCCAATTGCCAACTGACCAATGGTATCAATCTATCGGCGACAACACCCTAGCAGATGCGATCCTCGACAGGCTGATGCACAACGCTCACAGGATCAATTTAAAAGGAGAATCGATGCGAAAATTACAGTCTGAGTTGACTCATCGGGATCACTTAGGGTAAAACACGGACTCGTCCAATGCGTCAAAGATTAGTGATCCTGATGAAATCAGAATGACTGATCCCCATCACCGGAATATGCAAGGTGATTTTGGCAGACTGACGGTGGTCAACTAAGGCACTAAAATGGGTGGTGAAGGCTTCTAAAAACACAGGTAACTCTCCCAAAAGAGAGTATAAGATCATAGCGGATTCAAATCGTCAAACTGTTTGTTTTTGGTTGAAAAACGTTCGCGATCTTGCCCTGGGTCAACAGGTATTCAATTATAAGACGTACTCTAATCAGGCAAAGTTGTTATTTCAGTTGATACTTTTTCAGATACATCGTTCAATATTCTATAAATAGTTGCTGGCCCCAAACCATAATTTTTTGCTAATTGACCAATTGATACACCTTCTTTTCGTTTAGTATAAATTTCAACATCTATTTCCGCTGTTCTTTTTGTTGGCCGACCAAATTTAACTCCGTGCTCTTTCGCTTTAGCAATACCTTCTAATTGTCGCTCAGAGCGTAAATCTGTTTCAAACTCTGCGATGGCTGCTAACATGTTAAACATTAACCTTCCAGTGGGAGTAGATGTATCAATTGCTTGGTCAATGACTACTAGATCAATATTTTCAGCCTGAAAGCGTTCAGCTACTTGCGATAAATGAATAACGGAACGCGCGAGGCGATCTAATCGAGTGATCACAAAAACATCGCCTTCTCTAAGATAATTCATGCATTTTTGAAATTCAGGCCGCGAAGCTGTTTTGCCACTTTGTTTTTCATGATAAATTTTATCGCAGCCAACTTGATTTAATTTATCAAGTTGAACCTCTAAACTTTGACCTGTCGAACTGACTCTTGCGTATCCAATTTTAGACATTTTTTTATCGTATATCTTAAGATGTTTTGAGAAAAACATTATGAGAGTAGTTTTGATAATAGTCAAATGTAGTTATCATAAAGTATACTTTATGATAACCGTTATTTTGGTTTTCAATTGATACTATCAAGTGTTTCAATACCATTTAGTAAACCGATTAAATCAATTTCCTTACGGTCTTTATTAAAGGCATATTCACCATTCAAATTTATATGCTGCCAAGCGACAGGTGATAATCTTGAAATAATATCAACAACGTCTTGCCTACCATTCTTTTCTTGAATTTGCAGAAATGCCGACAGTAACGCAGAATTATAATAAATAATACAGTTTGAAATAAGTCGGGCGCAGTCGTTCCATTGTGATACTTGGTAATCATTACCGCCACGAAATTTATTACCATTAACGGAAGTTATAGCTCGTTTTAATTGGTGGTACGCTTCACCTCTGTTCAAGGCTTGCTGAACATAATGGCGTAGCGTGGAATTATCAACGTATTCCAAAACATAAATTGATTTTATCAAACGGTCGTATTCATGAATGGCTGCCAATGTGCGACTCTTGCCATTACTCAACTTTCTAATGATAGTGCTTTGTGTGGTAGTCTTTCGGCTCAATGAACACAAGATATGTTGAATGTCATCCCACTCTTCAGTAATGAGTTTATGATTGATTTCTTTTATCAATTGAATACGTCCACCATCTTCTTCAGACACTTCAAATAAATTAAAAAATATTTTTTTCATTTTTGCGTATCGAGGGGCGAACGTATAGCCAAAGAAGTCCAAAATAGCGAAGTTGACATTGTTGGTACCAGATGTCGGTTGAGAGGACATCTGGCTTAAGATCACTAGTATTAGATTGTAGTAAGTCGTAAATATAATGGGACTCATGCTCATTAGATCCTATGATACGGGCATTTAACGCACTATGATTGGCAACTAACGTCATGGCCGTAATACCTTTGTTGGTGCCGAAGTATTTCGAGGAGTAGCGAGTTTTAAAAGTCTCAAGGTGAGTTTCAAATTTTTGCCCATCGGTACTGGCGTGCAGGACGTCTTCTTGGATGTGATAGTGGCGGAAAATAGGGAGTGCCGCTACTGCGTTATTGATGATATCACTAGCCTCTTGCAAGGTTTCAGGCCTAATATAATTAGCTTGTATAGTGCTTAGATGCTCATAACTGCGATCAGATATTTGTGCCATCCCATATACGCCGCGATGTGTCGCATTCGCAATTAGAATAGCCAATAAATCATCCTGATTGGCGCCTACTTGTTTTTGTATTGGCAGCACGTGTGCGAAGCATTGCATAAAGTTGGTTTCTTGTTCAACATAACGCAACACATCAGCAATACTGACGGGGATCATTTGTTTAAAGAAAGGGTTGTTGACAAGTGATTGGGAGCCTTTAACTGGCAGTCGCCATCGTGTGCCACTTCGGCTCTTCATGATCACATTGCGGTTATCACCATTATCAATGTGACGAGCAACATCTTCTAGGGATGTTGTTAAGCGTATTTGTTTTACTTGCAGTAGCTTCTGAATCGGCTGCTTTAGCTTTTCCAATGTTGATGATGCCAATAGATCAGGCTGTATTGACGATGCAATTAAGTCGTCTTCTAGCGCACGATATTTAGTGACGTTTGATAAGTAAATTCGACCATTAAGCCGAGAAGCCAGTTGACGGTAAAGCAACCATTCGTATCGCTGTGGATGAACAACATCCTTGTTAATTAACCATGGACGATGTTTTTGTTGGATAAGTGTACTATCCATTGTTTGCAATGTATTACCTGCTAATAGTTCTGTTTTTGTGGTTTTGAGCTGGGTCACTAATGCTTCTGAGCCTTTACCTGCTTGGCATTCAAGACATAGAAACACGGGCCTTAATAACTGCTCAATTAACCCGTTTTGATCATCATAATATTGCCATTGATATTCTTCTACCGTGCGTTTTTGCTTTTTTAAGTACAGGCATAGCGTTTCTATATCTTGGTTATTCATTACACTTAATGCTTGTTGCCTAACCGTTGCAAATGGTTGATTATCGTCGATACTGTCATCAACAAACAGATGCAGTAATTCTGCGGCTTTGGTGACATTGTCTGCAGCTGACCTCCATGAGTCAAACACTGCCTGTTGGGCAAACGCATGCGCAGCTTCTTGTTGTTTACGGATATGATGAATAAACCCATCAGCCAATCGCTCTAGGCTTTGCCGTATGCGTTGAGTCAGAAAACACAGCAACCATAGGTGTTGCTGTGGACGCTTAAAGCGTTTTAGTTTACTGCCATAATAATCCACCATTTCACCGAAGTGTTGTTGGTTTTTAGACGATAAGGCTAAGCCCTTAACAGCATTATCAATCTGTCTTGTATAAGGCTGTAACTGATGATACACCGTCAGTTCTTTTTTTAGCTCTGTCACCATAACGCTTTTTGCACCGGCTCGAAGCTGGCTTAAGGAGAGCCCATCTTTGTCATCGATAATAGTATTTAGAAATCCGTGTAGTTCAGATGAAACATGAATACGAAGCTTATTATTTAACGCCTTCTTGACCTGTTGGATAACACGACTGATAAGCTTTTTGTAAGACAGTATATTTAGGGATGGCAATTCTATGCGTTGCTAGATATTCAGCGGCTGCATCGAATAGATAACGAGGCTCAAGCCAAGCTTTGCCGACCATAACAAGATGTTCGTACAGCGGCGCAAAGTGCAGACTTTCGTCCCATTTCTGATAGTTTAATAACCTCAGTATTCTTTGATATATACGGTCACGCTGCATCTTATTAATGCTGAAAGGCCTGATCCCTTTGCCTCCTTGAACTTGCGTTGAAATAAACTGCATATCGTCAAAGATGAGGTTAAAGCTAGGTGAAAGAATCACAGGCTTAGACTTAAAATACCCTAATAACGCAATGAAATAGCATCGGTGGTTCCTTAGGCGAATACTTTTCAACTCTGTTAACTCGATCTCGTTTGGCGTAAAATACAATCGTTGTTGTTCAAGTGATAATAGCGGCGGAGAATATAGATCAAGCTGCTCAGCTTTGGTAAGAATTGATAGTTCGTTTTTTATAGCCATAGGAATTAAATTAAGTTTAAGGGGTTGTTAACCTCATAATTTGCCATACTTTGGAGAAGTAACCCACCTTTGTATGCCTTTAAATATGGTGAGTATGGCGATTTATGTTACTTTAGAGGGGAAAATCCCTAGAACCCCTCTGTGCTGTAGATTGCTTCAATGATTTCATCTTTAGCAACTTTCATCTGATAGTCGTGATAGATACATATTCCATGACGCTTTGTGCGCACCACGGTCATATGGCAACCGCCGCATTCTGACATTTTGTCGGCTTGCGCGATCGCAACCGAAACGGCGGATTCTATTCGAGCACCAGCAACTGATTGCTGTACTTGTTCTTCAGTCATTACGAAATGTGTCATAGCGAATCTCCTAAATTTGATTGAATTTGAAGCCCACAGGCTCCCTAAAACGCTCTCAGCGAAAACGCTTTAGGGAAGCCTGCGAACCTCGCCTCCAATCAGGAGTACCCGCTATGTTTGGCTCCCTTGCTTACGGGCAAGCAAGCCGGAATTCTTGTCTGGTGTCCGATGGTGGACAAGTCAAATATTTGTACCCTGGGGCTACAAGCTCCCCAGGGCATCACACTTAAATTCACATATCAGAAGTAAGCAGATTTCACCGTAGTCACAACCTCACCAACATCCGTATTAACGAGTTCATCTTCAGACCTGCTGAAGCGAGACTCCTCACGAGACGCTTTGCGGTAGGACTCCAGTTCATCGGTTAGGTCTTTATCTGGGAACGTGTCCTTCAGATAAGAGCCATAATCGATACTGCCTGCGTATTCTCATGACTTTGATCACCGATTCTCATCAGCTTTGATCACTTGATTTATCATTTTGTAGAGCCATTCTTAAACTAACTTAACTGATCATCATCAGTCAATTTATTTAACTGTTTTCGTATCGATTCTCCTTTTAAATTCACCTTGATTGCACCATGAATAAGCCTGTCTAAAATAGCATCAGCGTGCGTTGATTCTCCGATCATTTCATGCCAGTTTTCCTGTGGTAACTGACTAATAATGATGTGTGATTTATAACCATACCTCGCATCAATTAATTCAAGTAAGTCACTTCTCTGTTGAGCACTGAGTGGCTCAAGCCCCCAATCATCTAAAAATAAGTAAGTCGACTTTAATGAGTTTACTCAGTAACTTTCGATAACTGCCATCGGCCTGTGCTAGGAATAGACTTTCAAGTAATTCTTTTAGCCGAATATAAAAAACGCTTTTACCTTGTAGGCAATGTTCATGGCCTAAGGCACACGCTAGGTATGTTTTGCCACAACCTGTTGCGCCCGTGATTAATATATTCTGATGTAAACTCAGCCAGGTACTTTGGCTGAGACTACGTATTTGCGTTTTATCTAGGTTGCGCTTCGGCGAGTAAATGAGTTGGTTTAATTGACCCGGTAACCTGAATTTAGCTTGTCGTACAAGTCGATCGATTTTTCTTTCATCACGTGTATCAATTTCATGTGTGAGCAATAAACTGATGCGCTCTATAAAGCTTTGCTCTTGATATAGGTTTGGCTGTTCAAGCTGTTGCTTGAGTGCTTGCTTTATACCCGATAACTTGAGCAGTTGAAGTTGCTGATTAATGGTGTCTATCATGTTGGTATTCCTTAATGGTAGTAATCTGTGCCACGTATGTTGCTATGTTTGACTGATTTTTCTGGCTCTGTTTGCTGTGTGGGTAAGGGTTGCTGATCTAACCCTTTTTTTAATATCTGTTTAATTGATCTAAGCGTGGTCGTATTCATACTGATTGCCCGATAACATGCTTGTTCGAGGCGTGGTTTTGAGTAGGTTTTAGCTAAACTCAACACGCCTAAACAGCTGCGGTAAGCTTGCTCAGGATGGCGTTTTCTATTAAGCAGTAATTCAACAACCTGATGGGTATAATCACCGATACTCAATGCCCATGAGCGTAAGTTTATTGGTGACTGCTCATGCTGTTTTTGATGCGCCTTTGGCATATGATGTGCCTGTGTTGTATGTCCGCCTAAACGGTTCGACCTTGGATGTTGCGCAATCAAGGTATCGTGATGATAAAGCTGTACGAGTTGATTGGTGATGTGTGCACGCAATTGTTTCTTAACCCATTGATGTGGCACGCTGTAGTAGTGTTTTTCTATGTCAACATGATAATCAATGTGTACACGCACCGTTTTGATTTGTGTGTATTGATAAGGGTTCTCAGGCAATGGTTTTAATGCATTTTTATCGACTAAATCAAATAGCTGCTTGCGTGATTGTTGGTATTGCTTCATCACCTTATTGTTCATCACGTCAAGTAACTTTGCTATTTCATGATTTAATTGCGCTAAACTATAAAAGGTTTGGTGACGCAAACGCGCCATGATCCAACGCTCTACAATTTGTACACCGACCTCAGCTTTGGATTTATCTTTGGGTTTATAAGGTCTAGCGGGTATGACAGCGACATTAAAGTACTCTGCTAGCTGGTGGTATGTCGGGTTTAGGTCAGGCTCGTAGCGACAAGTTTTACTCACCGCACTTCTGAGGTTGTCGGGAATAACAACGTCAGGAACACCACCTAAAAACTCAAAGCAACGGGCATGACTCATCACCCAATCTTCAAGTTGTTGACTATAGGTTGCCTCAGCATAGGTATAATTTGATGCGCCTAGTACAGCAACAAATACCTGAGCGGTACGTTTTTCCTGTGTCGTAGGGCAAGTGATGGCAATTGTGGGACCACAATAATCGACAAACAGTTTTTCACCGCCTTTATGCTGCTGACGCATGGATAGCCGCTGCGTACCTAACCACTGCTTATAAGCACGGCAGAAGTGACTGTAGCTGTAATAAGGCTCGCCCACTTTTTCAAGTAACTCATCAAACACGAGCTGCAATGTTAAGAGTTTATGTTGTTTTAAATCCTTATTGATACTTAACCAATCAGGCGTTGGGTATCTTTTCTTACGTGTTGAGAAGCGCCTTAGTTTGGTATTGAGAAACGAATTTTGTTGCTGCTCCTCTGGAATTGGCCATTGATTAAAGCCTAATTCATTCGCCTTTTTAACATAATTTGCGACGGTGCCAGGCGAAATATTTAAGCTTCTTGCGATCTCTCGATGAGATAACTTTGCTGAGTACTTCAGCCGTAAAATAGAATGTAATTTACTCATAGATATAGGTTTTGTTGCCATTATTGTTATCCTCACCAAACGATTTAGATAACGGTTTAACATACCTACAAAAATTGATAAAACATGAACTCAGTGACGAGTGGTATTAAGCTTTGATCGGCAAAATCATTAAGAGCACAAAAGTGATCATTTACAAGTGATTTTAGTGATCAAAGCTTAATGAGAATAAGCGATCAAAGTTAATGCCATTGGGTGATCAAAGCTGGAGAGAATATGCATACTGCCCTTCTTCATGAATCGGGTAACTTTCACGCCACCAATGTCCGCCTGCATAAACGGACCCATCAACGTGATCATTGCCTTCTGAATCCCCTTCTGCTCTTTTTCAAGAACTTTCAGTTCATCTTTAAGTGCTTGTATGCGATGGTGCTGCGTGCGCCATGCATCAGCATACGCATCCCACTTGAACTGCTGATCTCCAGATTCCGGTATATACCAGTCTCTTTCAGGATCAGGCTCAGGGGGCGTATTGGTTACTACGTGCTCCCAAAAGAGCTTTGCCGCCTCAAGGATTTCATTCTCCCTTTCAGGTGTTAACGTGACAGAAAAATCCAGGTCCTGACCGCCTTCTTTGTAAAAAATCAGGCGACCGGTTGTCGTCCCAGCAACGGTACATTGAGCATGGACTTGCGCCTCATACAATTTGTACGTACTGGACTCGACACCTTTCTTTTCGATGTCATCCCACACCGATTCACTGGGGGCCTTGAACTCAAATGGTTGCATTGCTGAATCAAGCCCATCAAAGCTCGCACGCAACACATCCCATCGAGCGCATTCCCCACAGAGCGGAAGCAGAACCTCACCATAACGACCTTCGGCCAATTGGCGAGCTTCATCTTCAAGGCGAACACCACGTTTTACATTGGGGTTGTTGGATATATCAGGAGCATTAATACGCCCGACTTTTTCCGCCCAAAGTTGCCAACGTGTCTTGTATGGACTGAGCCCAAGGATGATCGGAATATCCGATGCCGTAACTCCCTTAGACCGCCATTGCAACCACTCGTCTGAACGCTGATTAAGATCAACTACTTTCATATTTGACATTACTGATTCCTCTAAATAGAGGTAATGCCATCTCCACTGGAGTAAGCATTACCCCAGTGGGTTGAGTGATAGATTGGTTAATCTCAGGCTGTTAAGGCTTGAGACTGAAGAGCTTTTGTCAGTGTTTTGGTTGAAGCACTGTCAGGTGTACTGCTGACCAGTTGACGACACAGTTGTGCGAACAGGTTTGCGTAAAGCTCTGTGGGTAAATCAGCTACCGGGAAAGAAGGGCTTTGGTTCGCTCGCGCTTGCTCAGCCTTATAAATTCCGATGACACACCAGTAATCCGCTTTATCAGCTTCAGTATCTGGAATGTGCTGACCAGCGTGGACAGGGCAGATTTTGAAGGACTCAAAATCACGAAGCTGATCCACATTGTTGAAGTAGAACAGAGTTGTTCTGTAGTTAGAGTTGGAAGTGATCATTGCTATTCCTTGTAAAAAAAGGGGCAATGCACCTCCACTGGAGTAAGCATCACCCCAGCAGGTTGAGTGTTAGTTGAAATTAGGCGTTAACGATTTTCTGCTCGTGCATTTTCGCTTCAGACTGAGCCTTGGCCTTATCCAGTTCGCTATATGCAAAAGACAGTTCAGCAGGATTCTTGATCCGGCTTTCCATTAACTCCCGACACGCTTCAAAAGCATTTTGCTTAACCGCACGGTCTACCAGTTGTTTCACGGTATTCTGTACAGTAAGCGGCACTTCATCACGACTCGGCGGAGGCGGTAACATTCCTACGGTTGCCATATCTTTCGACAGGACGGCGAGGCCTTCTCCATTTTCCTCATTGAGGATCTGAAGGGCTTTAGCCAGTCGAGGCGTAGACTTGGGCCACCATTTGGAAGCTCGCTTCACTACCGATTTCAGTTGCATCTGATCTTCCCAATCGACCCAAGGACCAAGACCTTTCTTGAAGGCCTCTGAGACATCCCGAATCTTGTCCATGTCCGCTTTGGACATAGGCTCGACCAGGACACCCCCAGAAGGAAGTTCCGCGATACAGTAACCACCTCGAACGGCTCCTCTTTCCGTAGAAAAAGGGTCGCAAAAGTGGTCTGGTTTCTCGGCTGGACCTTTGTAGGTGAACTGATCTTTCTCATAGACAAGTTCAGCTTTGGCCCAGCGAATTGCACCCGTTTCAACACCGATAGTGATTAATCCCCGGTAGGAGATGTCGAGCATCACTTTCGGGTCTTCGTTCTTGCGTAATCGTCGCGGTACCAGATAGGCCAGACCCTGGTTAGGGTTCAGCGTCAATCCGACTGCCGCTACGTTGTACATCGCCAGGCGAAGACTCGATGGGTTTTTCTTGGCGACATCCAGCAAGTAGCTGTTATTCATCAAGAGTTGGGTGGCAAAGATCTGCTCCTGAAAGAAGTCCAGACCGGAACCAGAGAATTTGTCCTTGGCGGACTCAATTGCCTGGTGCCATTGGTTAGTGGGCTTTTGCGCCACTTGGTTTTGCGGTTGATTCATAGGATTGCTCCAGGTTGCTAGTTGAGTATGTGAGGTATAATGACCCCAGGAGGTATTGAGATATGCAAACCCAAGACTACATCGTGGATGACCAAGGTAATTTCAGGTTTACAAGGGTTGGTCTCGACAATCAGGCTCCGTTACTGGCAAAAGCCGGCATCGATGCCAAAGCTATCAAGACGTATGCGGAGTACATCCAGGCAAGACAGGCGGCGAGCCCGTACTTTATGGAGTATCTGCAAGAGGAGACCGATAAACGATTGAAAGGCAAGCCTGACACATTAGAGTGGCAAGCAATACGATCCATCGCTTTTGGTACTCCAGAAGAGCAAGACCAGTTGCTCGAAAAGTTAAAACGCAAACAAAGCTTTAAGCTTGTTTAGCTTCTCTTCGGGCATTAATTTCTTCGATGATTTTGGCGCGAAGCCATTTCAACGATGAAACCTGTTCTTTGTCGGTGAGCATACTGAGCATATCTTTCGACGTGTTCAGCATGTGCTGAAGTTGTTCATCGCTCGCTGTTTCCAGCCAGAAATAAACCTCTTTTCGTGAAAAGCCCATAGTCATTCTCCATAGAGAAAATGATGGGGCTTACCCTGTAGGGGAAAGTCCCCATCAGGGTGAAACAAGCTTTAAATCAGTTCATTCAGAAAGGAATGTCCATGTCATCGAACGAGTCGAATGATGGTCCCTGAGCCATGAACTCCTGACCGGCAGCTTGTGCCATTGGTTGTGACGGTTGTCGCTGAGGAGCCTGCTGTTGTGCAGGTGCAGCTTGACCATCTCGGTTGTAGTAGCGAGGCAGTTTCTTCGGAAAATCATTCACCACAATTTCAGTGGTATAACGATCGGTACCACTTTGATCCTGCCATTTGCGTGTGCGCAGTTCGCCTTCTACTTGAATGAGATCTCCAGGCTCAAGCTTGTTGTTCACATGCTCGGCGCACTGGTTGAATGAGACCAAACGGTGCCATTCAGTATGCTCATTCCAATCGCCAGTTTGCTTGTCCTTGAAGGACTTCGTTGTTGCCAACGAGTATTGCGCGACCGGCTTTTGTGTTTTGGTGTAACCCAATTGCTTTTGACCTACACGGCCAATAAGAATGACTTTCTGATACATGATGTATCTCCTATTTAGTCTGTTGTGGAGGATGTTCAATCAGTACAGGTTGGCGCTTTCCTGATTGAAGGAGGTTGTTGTTACGCATGTGCTGAAGTTCCAGCGGTGTAACAGCGAAGATCGGCTTGATCGTGACTTCTTGAGGCTTGTTCTTCATCAATCGCTTGATGAGGTGTTTGCCTGCAAAGCAGATCAACTTGAAAGCTATCTTGAAAGGCAGCTTTACCAATTTACCGGAGGCTTCCAGAGCTTTATCGCCTACGCGAAATCCAAACTCTATGGCCTGCATGGCAATAACCGACCCAAAGAAGAAAACAAACAGCGCTATGCAAAGCATAATAAGTTCCATTTGTTGTCCCCTTAGTTTGATGAAGTTTTGAAGCTATAACCGTGGTCCGTGTCGTACACGATCTCGGCAATATCATCCCTCATCAGAACAGAGAATTCCGGCAGAACCAGAACATCACCTGCTGTAGTTACGCACACTTTGAAATTGCCCATATGAGCTTTTTCATTTGCTTTTTCGATAGCCTGCTGAACATCGTTCTTAGGACTTCCGGAAAGCTGCTGATGCGCATTGAAATCGAAGTTATACATAATGTGTCTCCAATTATTTGGTTGAGTATTTAGCCAAAACGCCGCAGCGTTCGTACCCGTTTCATGGCTAGATTGGGGGTACTTATCAGGTGCCATTGTCAAAACAACAACAGCAACAAGATTCGGAGACACACGAAGGTGGTTTAGGGCTGTTCTCTATGGACGTGCAGAGAACACGCCTAAACGCCCTGGAAAAAGGTGTGAAACGAAATAGTTGGAGTAAAAGGTGAAAACCTTGAAGGTAAAATGCTTGGAGCTTTAGGAGGTAGACTTGATGTTGATACAGCCGTAAATGCTACGGCAGAGGAAGGTTGTTCAGTTGGAGCCAAGCTTTTCAGCTCGGTGCCGTCTATGTGACTCGATAAGGCACCTTTGATTGAAATATGGACGCTATACGACCACACGATAAAAGTTACATCAAATATCCACTCTTCGCAAGGCTTTAAAGGGACCCCGCCCTTTGACCCATTTATTGCGGCATTTGAGTCCTCTTCTCGTTATGTTGAACATCAATAATTATTTATTTAGTGGTGTTTTATATGACGACCAAGCGGAAAGCTGCTCTCATCCTGCTCCTTGAGGGGCTGGCCAGCTCCGGATTGCAGATGATCACCATCCGCCAGACAGTACCCTTCGTTGGCAGCTCGGTGCTTTGCACTTCAATCATCATCAGTTGTTTCCTGGGTGCTCTGGCATTGGGTTACTACTGGGGTGGCCAACAGGCTTCTGAGCGGTATGCCAAGTCCCTGGTAATGAACCTGGTTGGTAGCATCGCCCTGTTTGGTATTGGGCTGTCTTACAGCTTTGTGAGCTTCTTTTTTCTGTCCATCGCAGACATCACCCAAGGAACGCCCTATTTGGGCAATCCCCTGATCCACCTATTCCTGTTCAGCCTGCTGATAATGTCTCCACTGGTGTTTTTTCTTGGGCAAACCGTCCCATTACTGCTCAACACCGCAGACCACGACACCCGCAAGAGCGAAGCCACGGGCAATGCCACGGCGCTAAGTACGATTGGTAACGTGCTTGGATGTTTGATCACATCCTTGCTGCTCATGTACTTCCTTGGAGTTGGGTACTCCATTTTCATAAATTGCCTGATCCTCGCGGTATGCCTCTGTTTCTTGGTTGATTGGAACAACAGCAAAACGAAGTATGTGGTTGGTGCAACTTTTTCTGGGTATCCGGAATTTCTGGTTGATAAAATGCCAAAGATGTAAAGAAGAAAATCTTTCTCAGCGGATTATCTGATTGATCCTCTTCAGCCTACTCTACTGCCAATTTTCTGTTTCCACCTTCGCCTGAGTCTTCATAGCGATGCTGACTAGGGAGGACAGCGAGAGCTGGGCAAGCGTCAAAGCGGTTCTGGTTCATGCGCAATCCGGACACCTGCACAACATTCCTCTTGTAAGAAACCGATCAAATTCTCTAGGTGCCCATACTCGGATATACAGACAATCGTGCGGCTATGTTTCTCCTGCCGGATCAGCCCTACCTTGGCCATGCGCGCAAGGTGATGTGATAGCGTCGAAGCAGGAATACCCAGCCCCTTCTGGATATCTCCGACCGAAGCCCCATCATGGCCAGCTTTGACCAGAAAGCGGAACACGGACAGTCGGTGACTATTCCCTAGCTCAGCTAAGCTGGCTGCAACCTTTTCGTGATCCATAGCACGCCCCAATAATTCGATGTTTCTAGAATTATAGTTGACAGGTCGGATAAACGCAAGTAGGCTGCGTACATCATTTCGACAATACTAGAAATATAGGAGTAATATTGAATGTCATCTCAACTCCAAGACGCTCTAGGCATGTTCGCCTTTCTCGCTATCGAGCTATCGGTTTTATTCATTGGCATTAGCTTGCTGGTCGGAGTTCTTCAACGTCACATCCCACCATCCAAGGTGGAAGCGTTACTGACTTCCAGTGGGAAGCGAGGCTATTTTCTTGCTGCTGGTTTAGGAGCTATAACGCCCTTCTGTAGTTGCTCGACTATCCCCATGTTGAAAGGGTTGATTCGGGCACGGGCCGGTTTTGGGCCGATGATGGTGTTTCTTTTCTCATCTCCGTTGCTGAATCCTATCGTCGTCGGCCTGCTGGTTGCCACGTTTGGATGGACACTTACTGCTATCTATGTGCTCGCCGCTTTGGTGGTCGCGGTAGGTGCCGGATGGCTGCTTCACACGCTTGGCTTCGAGCGTTATGTGCGCCGGACGGCGACACAAGAGAGCAGTGGATGTAGTTCATCAGCAAGCCCGTGCAGTGCTACATCGACCGCATCGAGTTGCGGCACCAACAGCTGCGACACCACTCCGAAGACGGCTTCTTGCGGGGCTGATAGGAAGACAACAGTCTCTACGTCTAGCGAATGCTGTGACAGTCAACCCACTGTCACGGTTAAGAAAGAAGGGAAGTACAGTGGTGTGTGGCGGGAAGCTTGGTCGGACTTTATCGATGTGTTGCCTTACCTGCTCATCGGTATTGCGATTGGCAGCGTGATCTATGGTTTCATGCCCACTGACTTATTGGAGCAGTATGCAGGCCCAGATAATCCCTTTGCCATTCCAGTTGCCGCTGTCATCGGCGTGCCGTTGTATATTCGCGCTGAAGCCGTCATACCTCTGGCAGCGGCTCTGATGGCCAAAGGCGTGGGTGCCGGGACGGTGCTAGCGTTGATCATCGGCAGTGCCGGAGCCAGCCTGACTGAGCTCATTCTGTTGCGCTCTTTGTTCACGCTGAAGCTTTTAGCGGCGTTTTTAGCAGTCATTTTTGCTATGGCGATGATTGCCGGTTACGCCACCTACCTGTTTTTCTGATCAAGGCGGGAGATGATTAATTCGTTAAGCCTTCCTGGGTACCAGTTGGTGGATTCTGATGAGCAGAATGAAGACATACATTTTCGGCTTGAAGCACCTACACCAGTAGCCTGCGAGGGGTGCGGCGTGCAGGGTGAGTTCGTGCGGTTCGGCAAGCGTGACGTTCCCTATCGTGATCTGCCCATCCACGGCAAGCGGGTCACTCTCTGGGTGGTCCGCCGCCGATACACCTGCCGGGCCTGCAAGACAACATTCAGGCCCCAGCTACCGGAGATGGTGGACGGATTCCGTATGACACTGCGGCTGCATGAGTACGTGGAGAAGGAATCCTTCAACCACCCCTACACCTTTGTGGCGGCACAGACCGGCCTGGACGAGAAGACGGTGCGCGACATCTTCAACGCCCGCGCCGAGTTCCTGGGGCGCTGGCACCGCTTCGAGACGCCCCGCATCCTGGGCATTGACGAGCTATACCTGAACAAGCGCTACCGCTGCATTCTGACCAACATTGAGGAGCGAACCCTGCTCGACCTGCTGGCCACCCGCCGCCAGGACGTGGTGACCAACTACCTGATGAAGCTGAAAGACCGGCAGAAGGTCGAGATCGTCAGCATGGACATGTGGAACCCCTACCGGGCAGCGGTCAAGGCTGTGCTGCCCCAGGCCCGTATCGTGGTCGATAAGTTCCATGTGGTGCGCATGGCCAACGATGCCCTAGAGAGAGTGCGCAAGGGCCTCAGAAAGGAGCTGAAACCGTCCCAGAGCCGGACTCTCAAGGGAGACCGGAAAATCCTGCTGAAACGCGCTCACGAAGTCTCAGACCGGGAGCGCCTCATCATGGAGACCTGGACAGGCGCGTTCCCGCAACTGCTGGCCGCCTACGAGCACAAGGAGCGCTTCTACGGCATCTGGGACGCCACCACACGGCTCCAGGCAGAAGCCGCCCTGGACGAGTGGATAGCCACCATCCCGAAGGGCCAAAAGGAAGTCTGGAGCGATCTGGTCAGGGCAGTGGGAAACTGGCGCGAAGAGACCATGACCTACTTCGAGACGGACATGCCCGTCACCAACGCTTACACGGAGTCCATCAACCGACTGGCCAAGGACAAGAACCGTGAAGGGCGCGGTTACTCCTTCGAGGTGATGCGGGCACGAATGCTCTACACCACGAAGCACAAGAAGAAGGCACCGACTGCGAAGGTCTCTCCTTTCTACAAGAAAACCATCGGTTACGGACTGCCGGACTTCGCAGAGGAACTCAACTACGGAGTCGATCTATCAACCATCTGATAATGGTATCAGGTTGGTGGGGTAAAGGTGCCCCATCAACCATTAAATCCGTATACCCAAAAATCTTAAGCCACAGGTTATAAATCTTCTTAGTTCTTTAGTAATACCTGTGATGATTCATCCTCGGGATTCACGAGGAACGATTATTTTCAATGAAAACAAATTGGCTGTACCAAAGTTTATGGCCCAAATAATGTACTCGGGTGAGATAGATAAATTAACTAATTTATCTTTTATTCTTACACATACTTCTGGAATACACCGAGACCTCATTGATTCAATGGGTATGTTGTTTTATTTGCGAAAAGATGGATGGAAAATGGTTCGGTTTATTTTTGACTATTTTTTTAGACGAAAATTGAAAGGAGAAGCCATTTTGAATGATGCCATTTGGGATTGATACAGATTTTATATGATCGTTAAAAAAATAAAAGTCTATCCTTATAGAGAAAAAAACTGTTTTCTTAATTTAACAAGAATCTTTCTTAAGTTTTCCCTTATCTTTATAGTGTTTTTTAAAATGGCTTCAAGTAAAGCTGAGATTCATTTTAATGAATTGAAAGATGAATATAATAAGCTTTTAGAAAAAAAATACGTACTTTTACCACATAAAGGAACTTATCTGTTGCCTTTTTCTCATAATGATAATCCAAACTCGAATACATTTAAAACGATCGAAGATGAAAATAAAGACCGAGGAACTTTTTATGAAAGAACGGAGACAGAATTTCAAATAAGCTTTTTAATTTTAACAAATAAAAATATTTTTAATACTAATTTCAATACATTCATTGGCTATACACATCGGGCTTATTGGCAAGTTTACAATAAAGATTGGTCTAGGCCTTTTAGGGAAACTAACTATATGCCGGAAATATTTGCCAGATATGTTTTTGATAAGCCACCAAAAATATTAAATGCACATTATATTGGATACGATATTGGTTTTGTTCATCAGTCAAATGGTCAGGTTCAAGAGCTATCTAGAAGTTGGAATAGAATTTTTAGTAGGTTCACATTTTTAGCGGGAAGTACATTTTTTAATTTTACTTTGTGGTATCGTCTTCCTGAATCAAAAGATGAAAATGAAAATCCGTATATGTATAAATATAGGGGGTATGGAGAAATAGATATGAGGCACGAATTTGGAGAATTAGATTTACGACTGAGAATCTTGCCAGGGACAGAGCATATAAGTGGAGAATTTGCTTTGAGTTACCCGTGGAAAGAAGGCATTAGATTTTACAGTAAAATCTCTTATGGCTATGGTATTTCTCTTCAAGACTACGACCATGAAAGTAGAAGAATAGGCCTAGGACTTATTCTATCTGATCCTATTTCTAGTACAGATTGATTTAGTAGTTCTGTAAATAGACTAAAAATAATACCTGATTCTAGTGAAAATGGTAGAAGGAACAGAACCAAACTCTGATTCTAAAATTTGAGTATTATCAGATGTTTTACCCAGCGTAATAAAAGAGCCTAAGTTGAAATAGAAATTTTCCTTTGCATTCCATTCCCATGACAAATTGAGGAATAGTGATTTGTCATCAAAGTTAGTCATAATGATAGAATCAAGTCTATGTAAAGGTGTTATCTGAATTGAGCTTCCGGCGTTTAGATAGTTTTTTCCGAGTAAAAAAACACCTCCTTTTTGATACGCAAAATTATTTTGTAAATTATAATACTCAGAAGGACTGGTTTCTCCAGCTCCATTATAGTGATATTCAATAAACATTGAGGTATCAGGTGTAATCTGTCGTTCTCCACCTAACACTGATCGAAAATATCCACTTTCATTTTTAGGATCAACCCAGGCATTTTCAAACCATATACTTGCACCAAGAAGTGATGTTTCTAAATCAAGTCCTACCATGTGGGCTTCTTGAAAAACTGCGACCATTGGCTTAATTTCGTATTTATCCACGGAGAATTTTATCAACCCGTATGCTGCTGAATTTTTCCTGTCAGCGTTCTCACCTAAAACCACACCAACATCGTATTGTCCCATTTCTCCAAGTTGATGACGAAAGCGGAAAGCATCAACGCCATTTCTAACCTCAGTGTCGATGGCCGTAAAGCTGAACGGTGTAAAAATGTCAGTTGGGTTAACTGTTTTGGCACTACCAAATGCTAATTGTTGCCTACCAAAAACTACACTTGAAGTATCTCCATTCCAAGTAACGGTAGCTCGATCAAAATTATGATTTAAGTAATAGTTGTCATTTTTCTTAATCACGGTTGAGTTAAAATCATCAATTCTGTAAACACGTTTTTGATTATCATAGTTTCTTAACACCTCAGAAGAGTTTATATTGCTATAAATCTGAATGACTTGATAAGAACCCTCAAGAGTGATGTTATCATTTATAGGGCTTAAAATTGAAACCCTGTTTACTTGAAATATTTCATTATTTGTCTCAGAATCAAATTTGCTCTGATAATTCAAATAGTTTAATTTTATAAACCCACTAATATCTGTCTCTGCATAAACAGTATTTGAGATAAAATAAATCAAACAAATAACACTACTTAGTTTCATCGCTTACAATCTGACCATCTTTTAGAGTAATTAATCTCTTTGCCTTTTTCATAATGATAGGGTCGTGGGTTGAGAAAATAAAAGTTGTTCCAAATTTTTCATTCAATTCAAGCATCATATCAATAAGGTCTGTGCCTGTTTTAGAATCGAGATTTGCAGTTGGTTCGTCCGCAATAACAATATCAGGATTTGAAACCATTGCTCTGGCCACGGCCACTCGTTGCTGTTGACCACCACTCAATTGTGAAGGATAACGATTTTCCTTCCCTTCGAGACCCACACTTTTTAAATATTGTGAAACCTTACGATCTCGTTCATCTTTGTCTATATTCTGCAAAGTCATAACATATTCAACATTCTCTTTAACCGTTAATACTGGAATTAGATTGTAGGATTGAAAGATAAAACCAATATGGTCTCTTCTAAAATTTGATAACTCATTACCCGACATCTTATCAATTTCCTTATTTGATAGAAAAACGTGACCAGATGACGGAGTATCAAACCCACTCATAACATTTAAAAGAGTTGACTTTCCAGAGCCAGAAGGCCCAACAAATGCGGTAAATTCACCCCGATGAATTTCTAACTTAACATTTTTGAGTGCATTTACTTTTGTTTCCTCAGTCTCTCCAAATATTTTAGTTACATTTTTAACATCAAATATTATTTCATCCATTATAGGCTCCTTTTCATCGCTTCACTCATCTTTATACGACTGGCGTGTATTGCTGGATAAAATCCAACAATAAGAGTGAAAATAAATGTTGCTATCGGAAAAATGACAAATTGTGAGTATGTGAAAACAAAATAGATAGGCTCCTTAAAAGTAACCTGGGCAAGATCAATTCCCGTAAAATCAACGCCCCAAATTTTTAATGGAATAGCAATAAAAAGAGCTATTATTATACCTGCAATAATACTTACTAAGGAGAGTGAACCAGCTTCAGATACAATCATCAAAATAATCTCTCGTCCTTTTGTGCCTAATGCTCTAAGAACTGAAAACTCAAACATTCGCTCATAGAGGGCCATAAAAAGAGTATTAATAATTCCAAGAGCAACCAAAACAATCAGAATCATTGCAATGAGTCCTTTAAGCTGATCGACAAGGCTCATCATCCCGACAAAGCTAGAAACAATATTTTCCCAACTTTCTCCTAAATTTCCTGTCACATTAATCTTCTCCCAAAGTGAACTATGATCTTTCTGTTTTTGGCTAATATTTTTAAATTTCACTGCGATTTCATGGATATTATCTTCGATACCTAAAAGCCTTTGCCCTCTTGAAATATGGATGAATGCTGATTTTTCATCCATTTCTTTTGATCCGGCTTTAATAATTCCTGTAATACGGAAAAGCTCCTGGGAAATTTCACCAGACTTGGCTTTCGCCACCGTCACAACAACTTTATCACCCAATCTTACTGAAAGTCGTTTTTGTAAGGTGTCTCCAATAACAAGTGAGTTTTCATTGCTTACAAAATCTCCTTCAATTATTTGTTTATTAATATTGGAGACTAAAATTTCTTTATCAGGCTCAATACCGTATAGAGACACATTTTTCATGGCCCTTGGAGAAGAAATCATGGCAAATGAAATTGTTCGTTGTGAATAGGCCTTTACGTCAACGTCTGAATCTAATATTTCTTTTACTTTAGAAATATTTTGAATTTGATCTTCTATTTTCATAGAGTCACGAAATTTCGGATGATGAATTTGTCCTTCACCAACTAAGCTATTGGTGATAATTTTTATCATATTTTCATTCATTCCAGATAAAAAGCCATCAGTTATTATCATTGCCGCCAGTCCGAGACCAATAATAATGCTTGTTAGTAATGACCTTCTTTTGTTTCTAAAAATATTACGATATCCTATTTTAATGAACATCATATCAAATCTCCCTCAAGGCTTCTGAAACTCCGATTTTGGAAGACTTAATTCCTGGGTATAGAGTCGCTAGTAATGTTGTTAAAATAATAAGCAATGTTGGATAAAGGTAACTATCGAGCGAAATTTGTGCCCTTAATTCTGAGATTGTCGTTCCTTCAAATGGGATGGGCTCGGAAAAAACAATTCCATTTTTCGTTAGGTAATAGTTAAGACTCAGGGAAAAAATTAGTCCAACGGCTGTGCAAATAAGTGAAAGAAAAATTCCTTCCATTAGTATTAAACTAAATAGCTGTTTTGGAAGAGTACCAAGTGCTTTTAAAACTCCAAACTCTCTAGTTCTTTCAAGAGTGGACATAAGGATGGTATTTAATATTCCAACGCCAACCATTAATATTAAAATAAAGATACTAATATTATTTCCTCTTTGATCGGCGTTCATAGCTCGATAAAAGTCAGATTCGACAATTTGCCAAGGGCGAGCAATTAAATTTTTATCCGTGAAATGAAGATTTTGGGCAAAGTTTCTTGCCTTATTGAAATCTTTTAAATGAATTGAAAGTTCGTGGACTCGACCATATAAAGTGTAAAATTCTGCTGCTGTTTTTAATGGTAAATAAACGCGATAGTCATCTTTTCCTTCTTGCTCTGTCCCAATGATTCCGACTATTTTAAAAATATCATTTGCAATGGAACCATCGGCCCCTTGAGAAATCAGAACAATATCTTCTCCAATTTTTGCACTTAAAATTTTTGCAATTTTTTTTCCAATTATGGCCTTATAATTTGTATCGTCTTTGTCAAATGGTATGCCTTCAAATATTCTCTTATCATAGTGGGTTGCATCCATTTCCCTTTTAGGATCAATTCCCACAATCTCGGCCCCAAATGTTTTATTTTTTGAATATAGCAATGCTTCGCTATATATCCTTGGCGCAACAATACGAACTAAGTCATTTTTTTCAATTTCATTTATTCTATCATTGTAATGAGCGATAGTTTTTTGAAGAGAAGGGTTTTCAACAAAATCATTGTTAGCAACCTGGACATGGCCAGTATATTGTTCAGTGAACGCTGAGATAATTTGTCCGAAAGAACCATTAACAAGAGCTAAACTCATCGAAATAAATGTATACCCACCAATCATCATCAGGGATGTCAGCAGAGTTCTTCGTTTATTCCTCAACAGATTTCTAAATGCCATTTTAAAAAGCATGACCTACCTTCTTTTTTGAAGATTGGTTAATGTAAATGTCGTGGCAGGCACATTGGTATCAAATTCAACTTCTTTGTATCGTATAATAGTTTTGTGACCTTTTTTTGTTAAAGGTTGCAACTCCATTGTTGCGGGTATTGTCCTGTTTCCAAATTTTTTGACATCCTTATAGAATAAAATTCTTATTTTTTCGTTTCTTTCGTCAAAATATTCTTGTCTTAGAGGAAGTTCAGATTTTTTCTCAACTACTAATAAAATTTTGCCCCATAGACTTACTGTGTTTTTATGAGGAACAAGAGTTATTTCGATATTTCCATCAGACTCTTTTACATTAGTGGTTTTATAGTCTTTTATGAGCGAAGACTCTTTGACTAAATCATCGTTCGTAAAATCAGAACCCATCCATGATCCCATCATCATTGATGGTGGGACTTTTATGACTTTGTTAATTTTTGGGAAAAAGTTCCAAACATCATCTTCTCTTTTGAGCGAACTTACACCCTTGTCTTTTCTGGGCTCTTTTATTCTGATGAATGTATAATCCATTCCCTTTGTCCACATATCCATTTTCATAGTACGAGACCAGTCGGGCGTAATAACTTCCATCTCTATTTTCCCTTGACTGCCCTTGCTTCGATACAGTTCGTCTATGTTTTTTAAAATCTTATTTACGGATTCATCGGCCATTACATAATTTGACAGCACAAAAAAAGTTAAAAATATAAACGATATTGCTTTCATTTTTCTTCCTCCTCAATTGCTTGAGTTAGCATAGTTCCAAATTTTTTGGTTATGTTTCGATACGTTTTTTTATCTTTAAAAGTAAGATAGTGAACGCTTAGGCCAATAAAGTAGAGATCAATGACTCTTACGATGTTTTTTAATTTTGCTGGAGTTAGCTTTAAATTAAAAAAATGTGTCATTTTTTCTGACCAAGCAGTAAAACTATTCTCAAATAAATTCTTGATTCGAGTTTTGTATTCTTCTTTATGGTTGCTTTGAAGTATAAAATAAAAGAGCGTCGTTACTATTTCAGGAGCTTCATCAAGAAGTTGCATTGTGTACTTACCCGTGTATTCAATATATCCTTTAAAGGATTTAAAAGCAGTTGGGTCTAAATCTTCTTCAAATTGAAGAATTAAAGTGTCAAGCATAAAGAGATAAAGGTCATCCATCTGTGAGAAGTGATGAAAAATAACACCTTTGCTGACGCTTGCAACTTGAGCAATTTTATTAGCCGATAGTTCAGAGAACCCCTCTTCACGAATAATTTTAAATGCTGCTTCGAAAATAAGCTTTTTGGTCTTTTCAGACTTATCTTTTCTTAAACTCATTTGTCTAGAATAAAACAAACCGACCGGATGGTCAATAAAATATTCTGTATTTTTTTGAGGGTAAGCGGATTAAATGGTTGATCTTACCTTTGCATGAGAGTGAGACAGACCGGCATCTCATCGGATTATCTGGTTGATGCTTCACCTACTGCTGGTGCATGTTTCCTTCGCTAATTCCAGCAAGAACCCCACACGCCTCAACTTCCCGGTCATCGTTGCAACTCGCTCTCAGTGAAACGAGTTGTTTCTCAAGCGCTTGCAGAGCGGTTATCTGCGACCGCACATGAGAGATGTGATCATCGAGCAAGGCGTTGACGGCGGTACAAGGCTGATGAGGGTCGTCCTGATAGCTCTGTAGTTCGTGAATCTCAGCCAGTGACAGGCCCAGGATTCTGCAGCGACGGATGAAGGCCAGCCCCTCACCATGCTTCTCGGTATAGACACGGTAACCGTTGTCCTGCCGATCAGGCGGCGGCAACAAGCCCTGCTGTTCATAGAAGCGGATCGTCTGTGTTTCGACCCCTACCAACTGCGCCAACTGACCAATGCGCATCAGCCTCCTCCCCAACGGATTCTTTACTCTATTGACCTTATAGTAGCTTTATAGTTTTAAATGGTACCACAACATTGTTCAAGTGGAGTCGTATCATGAGCAAATCCTGTGGTGGCGCCTGTGGCGGTGATGCAACGTCCGCAGCGGATACCGATATACAGGCCTCCTCCGAGGCGCCAGGGAGATGGGTCAGTGTTTATGCCGTGCCGAAGATGGACTGTCCATCAGAAGAACGAATGATTCGCCTAGCCCTGAACGGCTTTGAGGAGATTCGGGCGCTGTCCTTCGACTTGTCGAACCGCCGGCTGAAGGTCGTGCATGACGGCGAGGTCGAGCCCGTCACCTCGAAACTGAAGACCTTGGGGCTAGGCGCCTCGCTTCAGGAAACCGTCGCTGCAAATCCGGAGACCATCAAGGCCGCCGAGTTTTCGGCAGCTTCTGCTAAGCAAGAATCCGGGACCCTGCGCTGGTTGCTCGGCATCAATGCACTTCTGTTCGTGGTGGAAATGACTGCCGGTCTGATCGCCCAGTCCACCGGCCTGATTGGAGAATCCCTGGACAATTTTGCCGATGCGGCGGTGTACGGGCTTGCCCTTTATGCGGTTGGACATAGCGTGAAAATGCAGGTACGTGCCGCGCATCTTGCTGGTGTACTGCAACTGATCTTGGCTGTGGGCGTGCTCGTAGAGGTGGTGAGACGCTTTGTATTCGGTAGTGAGCCTGAATCGCTGGTGATGATGGCTATCGCATTCGTCGCATTGATTGCCAATACCAGTTGTCTGCTGCTCATATCCAAACATCGGGAAGGCGGGGCGCACATGAAGGCAAGCTGGATATTCTCGGCCAACGACGTGGTGATCAACCTGGGGGTCATCACCGCCGGCGCCCTGGTCGCGTGGTCCGGTTCCAATTATCCGGATCTGATTATCGGCACCATCGCGGGGGGCATTGTACTTAACGGTGCCAGACGCATTTTGGCGTTGAAGGGTTAAATAATGCTCATTATTGGCAAAAAGCTCTCGCCGTATGCCCTATTGTCCATATCGGGCCTGCTGGCAGCGTCTGATCAGGCTGTAAAGTGGCTGGTGCAGCAATCAATGGCCTATGGCGAGTATGTTTCGGTGACCCCGTTCTTTAACTGGGTGCACCTATGGAACACCGGTGCCGCATTCAGTCTTTTTGCGAATGGTGGAGGCTGGCAGCGCTACTTATTTATCGGAATCGCGGTAGTGGTCTCGATTTTTCTGATCAAGCTGATCCTTGAAAATCGTCATAAAGGAGAAGCCATCGCTTACAGTCTTATCCTCGGTGGCGCCATGGGCAACCTGATTGACCGGGTCTTTCGCGGCTATGTTGTGGATTCCTTTGATTTCTATTGGCGAGACTGGCATTGGCCGGCCTTCAACCTGGCTGATATTGCAATTGTCCTCGGTGCCTTACTTTTCGTTTCCAGCAGCTTGTTGGGTAAAAAAGCAAACACCAATGCCGAGCCGGATGGATCTGACTGACACCTACGCCTATACAACACCATGACCGAACTTCCCGACAACATCCTTCACCTGCCGCAATACCAAGTACTGGGCTGCAAATCAACCGACGACGAAATGCACTTCCAGGTGGACGTGCCCGATCCCATCGCCTGCGAGGAATGCGGCGTGCAGGGTGAGTTCGTACGGTTCGGCAAGCGTGACGTTCCCTATCGTGATCTGCCCATCCACGGCAAGCGGGTCACTCTCTGGGTGGTCCGCCGCCGATACACCTGCCGGGCCTGCAAGACAACATTCAGGCCCCAGCTACCGGAGATGGTGGACGGATTCCGTATGACACTGCGGCTGCATGAGTACGTGGAGAAGGAATCCTTCAACCACCCCTACACCTTTGTGGCGGCACAGACCGGCCTGGACGAGAAGACGGTGCGCGACATCTTCAACGCCCGCGCCGAGTTCCTGGGGCGCTGGCACCGCTTCGAGACGCCCCGCATCCTGGGCATTGACGAGCTATACCTGAACAAGCGCTACCGCTGCATTCTGACCAACATTGAGGAGCGAACCCTGCTCGACCTGCTGGCCACCCGCCGCCAGGACGTGGTGACCAACTACCTGATGAAGCTGAAAGACCGGCAGAAGGTCGAGATCGTCAGCATGGACATGTGGAACCCCTACCGGGCAGCGGTCAAGGCTGTGCTGCCCCAGGCCCGTATCGTGGTCGATAAGTTCCATGTGGTGCGCATGGCCAACGATGCCCTAGAGAGAGTGCGCAAGGGCCTCAGAAAGGAGCTGAAACCGTCCCAGAGCCGGACTCTCAAGGGAGACCGGAAAATCCTGCTGAAACGCGCTCACGAAGTCTCAGACCGGGAGCGCCTCATCATGGAGACCTGGACAGGCGCGTTCCCGCAACTGCTGGCCGCCTACGAGCACAAGGAGCGCTTCTACGGCATCTGGGACGCCACCACACGGCTCCAGGCAGAAGCCGCCCTGGACGAGTGGATAGCCACCATCCCGAAGGGCCAAAAGGAAGTCTGGAGCGATCTGGTCAGGGCAGTGGGAAACTGGCGCGAAGAGACCATGACCTACTTCGAGACGGACATGCCCGTCACCAACGCTTACACGGAGTCCATCAACCGACTGGCCAAGGACAAGAACCGTGAAGGACGCGGTTACTCCTTCGAGGTGATGCGGGCACGAATGCTCCACACCACGAAGCACAAGAAGAAGGCACCGACTGCGAAGGTCTCTCCTTTCTACAAGAAAACCATCGGTTACGGACTGCCGGACTTCGCAGAGGAACTCAACTACGGAGTCGATCTATCAACCATCTGAGGGTGGTATCAGATTGATGGGGTGAAGGTGCCCCATCAACCATTAAATCCGTATACCCGATTTTTCATTGAATGTAAGGAATCACATCTTCTGGCATGACTGGCTTCTTAAAAAACCGGGTAGCGCCAGCGTTAATGGCTTTCTTTTCATTCGATGATCGTGAAGACATCGCAAGTACTGTCTGAAACGGGCACTCTGCCTTGATTCTCGCAATGACCTTATCCCCAGACATCACCGGCATTTCCATATCGGTGATAACAAGATCCGGCTTAACTCTGACATACTCTTTAATACCCAAAGCACCATTTTCGGCCCCGTAAACTTCAAAGCGATCTTCGCCCAATAACGCCCGAAATGCCTTGATGATCATTTCGTTGTCGTCAATGACTAAGATGGTTTTCTTGGCCATATTCACTTCCATCAATGGACAGTGGCATGGTTATAGTTCATAACGAAGCCATATGAACCACCGCCTTTCTGAAACTGCGTGCTCAACTCTCGATTGAGGTTGAGCACCAGCAAGTTGAAGGTTTCAAGCGTCATTCCATCCTGGACGTACCGGATCAAAACATCGATGTCGAGTTGATACCCAGACTCACAGTTGGCAGATACAGTATTAAGCATGACCTCCATTGATTCCTGGAGTAGGTCTTCATCAATACAGCCTGCTATATAGGGGTTCTAGGGATTTTCCCCTCTAAAGTAACATAAATCGCCACAACCCTCGCAGTTAATGGCTTGTGGAGCTGGGTTACCTTTCATTTTAGACTTCATTTTCAACAATAGGCCTAGTTATTTCCTGTAAATCAGGTAGTTTGCGGTTACTAGCGAACTGATAAGTGCCGCTCAGATTAATGTTCTGCCATGCAACGGGTGATACTTGTCGAGTTATTGCTGCTTTTTCCTCGTCACCAACTTCTTCAAAGTGCAGTAATAGATGACTTAGGATCATCGAGTTAAAGTAGATAATAGCATTTGCCGTCAAACGGGCACACTCGTTCCAGACGACTATTTCTGATTCGTTTTTTCCACGGAACTGGTCACGATTGACCGATGCAATAGCTCGCCTGAGGAAATGCCAGGCTTCGCCTCGGTTCAGTGCTCGTTGAACATATTGGCGCAGACTTGCATCATCAATATAATCAAGTAAATATTGGGCTTTGATGAGCCTATTATATTCCGTTAATGCTTGTAATATAGGGTGTCTAGATGGATAACCAGATAATTTGCGTACTAGCAATGCCTGTGTTGTGCGTTTTTCTTGAAGGGATAACACAATACGCTGAATATCCTGCCAGCCTTCTTCAATCACATTCATTTTTATCGGCTTTTTCAGCGCCAGATGCGTGTTTCCGTCGTCGCTTTCAGTTACGTTAAATAGGTCATTGATCACACTGGTGAACTGAGCATACCTAGGCGCAAAACTATAACCGCATAAATCCAATAAGGCATAATTAACATGATTAACACCATGCGTACTGTAAATATTTAGGAATACGGACATGCATACTTTCATAAAATCAAAGAGTTACAAAATAGATATGTGTCCGTATTTAGACTAAAAAATACGGACTATAGTGAGTGTAATGTCCATATCTAATAATTAGTAGTTCAGATATTATCTTACGATTCCAAGTATCAGGTTTTAACTAAATCTGACAGGCAGCTTCAGGCTCAGGCTGTGTGAAAACTCATCAAAAACTGTGCTGTTCGCGCACGATCTTTGTTCTGGTGTTAATAATAGCTACTTTTACAAGAATTTTAGGTTATTTACGATGACTAACGTGATGGGGAACCCTTTAGAGTGATTACGTTTATATTCGTGTTTGTGTCACTAATCGCGAAGTTTTTAGACCAAATTAGACCAACTATTGCCTGATTAACTTCATCAAACCAATAGTGCCTTTAATAGACATCATTCGTTTCAAATTATAAGCAAGTACGTGTAGGTTAGTCTCTGTACTTACATTTTTTAAACGCTTCGTTAAATAATGAGTCGCGCCCATCCACATCTTTATGGTGCCAAACGGATGCTCTACCGTTTGCTTGCGAATAAGCGGTGTGTCGGTCGCTTCCTTGAGCCGTTGGTGCATGGCATCAATTTCATTTTCATGCTCCCAACGTCGCATTTTCCTTGGCTCTTTACGTGAACGAGTACACTTAGCGCGAATTGCACAATCTCGGCAAGCGATATGGTTTACATAAACCCTTAGCTTTAAACCATCTTCCATGGCATTACGACGATAAGGCAATATATTCCCCGCAGGGCAAGTGTATTCGTCTTTTTCCTTGTCATACTTGAATAGATTTTTGTTGAATATCCCGGCTTTTGCAGCGCCCGACGTGTCTCCTTTAGGTACCAGCATTTCAGCGCCTGTATCGAGCACGTTTTTAATATCAACTCTGCTGTAATAACCTTTGTCTGCCACAAAGGTAATATTAGTGGTTTCAAGCGCTTCTTGTACTTGACTGGCGACTAAATGGAGTTTTCCTCTATCTGTTGTTTGCGTAACTTCATGGCTAATGATTAAGTGATGTTGGCTATCTACGGCGGATTGTACGTTGTAGCAAACTTGTCGCACCATGTTGCTCGTTTTCATGAGCCTTGAGTCAGGGTCGGTAAGTGATAATTGCTTGTCAGGATGCTCATTCACTTTTCTTTCAATATCGGCTAATTCAGCAAGCCTCTTCTTCATCCATACCACTTTCTCATGCATGACAGTGACATCTTCATCAGAATATTCCTGCTTATCTTTATCCGCTAAAATCGCTAAATAGTGAGCAACACTCGCGTCGAATCGAGCAATTAAGTCCTTTGCTTTTTTGGGCGTGTAGGTCTTTTTTTTACTGTTCACCGCTTTGAACTTACTACCATCAATGGCAACTATCACATTGGTAAACATATTCATTTCACGGCATAGCTGGATAAACTGACGACAGGTATTCTTAATGCCTGTGCTGTTGTCTTTTCTAAAGTCTGCGATGGTTGCGTAATATCATGAAGCCGATCGGTCAATACTATTCAAGCCGATCACTTTTTTGTCTGCCAGTAGACCTTAGTAAAATCTAACTTGAGTGATCGCCATCAGTCAAGGAATTTAGTTTTTTTCGCATCGATTCGCCTTTTAATTCCAACTTTATTGCTCCGTGAACAAGCCGATCTAGGATCGCATCAGCATGTGTCGATTCTCCGATCATTTCATACCAATTTTCTATCGGTAATTGGCTGGCAATTAAGGTCGATTTTGTGTCATATCTCGCATCAATTAATTCCAGTAAATCACTGCGTTGTTGAGCTGTTAATGGCTCTAATCCCCAATCATCTAGGATCAGTAAATTGGCAGAGCTAAGCTTGTTGATCAGTTTTCGATAACTACCATCGGCTTGCGCTAAGAACATCTTTTCTAATAGCTCTTTAAGCCTAAAATAATAAACGCTACTCCCTTGTTGGCAGTGGTTTTGACCAAGAGCACAAGCGAGGTAAGTTTTGCCACACCCCGTTGCTCCCGTGATCAAAATGTTTTGGTGAAGGCGTAGCCATTCACCTTGTGCTAATGAACGGATCTGAGTTTTATCTAGTTGTCGTGCTGCGCCATAGTTGAGTTGAGCAAGCGTACCGCCAACTCTGAACTTTGCTTGTCGAGTTAGGCGGTCAATTTTACGCTGATCACGCTGAGTTATTTCATGGTCAAGCAATAAGCTTAGTCGCTCTTCGAAGCTTTGTTCAACGTAGAGATTGGGTTGCTCATATTGCTGCAATAGTGCATCACGTATACCGCTTAGCTTTAAGTTACTTAACTGGTTATTGACTTGTTGATTGATATTTTGCATAAGATTTCCTTTGGTTTGTTAGTTTTGATTAATGGTAATAGTTGTTGCCGCGGATATTTTTATGATCAATATCTTGTAGTAAATCACCTTGAGCTTGTGGCAAGGGTTGCTTATCCAAGCCCTTTTCTAAAATGTTTTTTACTTGTTTTACGCGAGTAACACCTGTGGCTAATGCGCGATGACAGGCTGCTTCAAGACGTTGGTCAGTAAACTTCTTACCTAGGCTTAATAACCCCATACAAGCACGGTAGCTTTGCTCTGGATGCTTTTTAGCTTGCATCAATTGCATAACAAACTGCTCCGTTGAACCACCGAACTTAGCTGCCCAACGTTCGAACCGTTGTGGTGACCATTGCTGCTGCTTTTGATGAGCTATTGGCATATGTAGATCAAGCGTGGTGTGTGCACCTTCTCGGTGTGATCTTGGGTGAACGGCTACTTGAACACCCTGATGGTAAAGTGTCACCAGTTGACCTGTGGCATGGGCTTCAAGCTTTTGTTTGATCAAGGTATGAGGTACTGAGTAGTAGTGTTTTTCAACTTCGACATGATAATCAATATGCACGCTTACTTGTTTGACTAAGGTGTAACTGTAAGCCTGTGTGGGTAGTGGTTTGAGAGCAGGTTTATCAATGGATTCAAACTGACTGAGCCTTGAACCAGGGTGCTTCTTCATTTTCCGCTGGTTTAAGTCGACAAGCAGTTTTTGTATCTTTAGGGTTTAATTGGCGCAAGCTAAAGAAGCTTTCATTGCGAAGCCGTGCCATTATCCAGCGTTCGACAATTTGCACACCCACTTCTGCTTTGGCTTTATCCTTGGGCTTATAAGGTCTAGCAGGCACAATGACCGTATCATAATGTGTCGCCAATTGTTGGTAGGTTGGATTTAAATCAGGCTCATATCGACAAGGTTTAGTTACCGCACTTTTTAAGTTGTCAGGGATTACCAGCTCTGGCACACCACCAAGAAACTCAAAACAGCGAGCATGACTCATCACCCAATCTTCTAGCTTTTGGCTATACGTTGCCTCCGCATACGTATAATTAGATGCGCCCATAACTGCGACAAACACTTGAGCTGTACGGTATTCACCTGTACTAGCATCAACAATATTCATAGTTGGGCCGCAGTAATCAACAAACAGTTTTTCACCTGCTTTATGGTTTTGTCGCATGGACGGTTTTTGACATTTAAGCCATGCCTTGTACTGTCGGCAGAAGTGGGTGTAACTGTAAAATCCTTCCTCGTGTCGCTCTTTGTATTCTTGCCAAAGCAGCAATAGCGTCATGGTTTTGGGTCGCAGCTCCTGCTGAACTAACAACCAGTCAGGAATACTAAAGCCTTTTAGTCGGGGCTTTGTTTTGAAGAATGCTCGTTGCAGAGAATGATCATCCCATTTTTCATCAAGCGGCCAGCAAGTGATACCTAACTCTGCTGATTTACAGGCATATTTAGAAACAATTGAAGGTGAAATAGATAAGCTGTTTGCTATCTTTCGATGACTGAGTTTACAGTCGTATTTTAGTCTTAAAATCTCTTTAAGTTTACGCATTGAAATAGGTGCCGTTGGCATGGTTATTCTCATCATCAAAAATGAAAAGAATAACGGTTAGAAACACCTACTGGATAGACAAAAATGAGTATAAATTGAACGATACCATTCAAGCCGATCACTCAATACCATTTTGACCAAAAAGTGATCTGCATCGATGGTATTGAGTGATCGCGATGGATAGTATTAAGTGATCGGCTTAGATGGTATTAGGTGATCGCGATGCATGAGAATATGCAATGGTTTTAAAATCGGGAGTTAAGCGCCCTAGTAGCCACATTAATTCAACATTGCGGTGGGTTTCTTTTTCTAATCGACGAGATGATTGGATACGATTCAAATAACCATAAATATAGAGTTTGAGCATCGTACCTGGATGATAACATGGGCGGCCTGTTGCTTTGGTTTTGACTTTTTTAAACCCTAATGAAGCTAAGTCTACACTATCAACAAATGCATCAATGACTCTGACAGGGTTTTCATCGGTAACAAAGTCATCTAATGCCTCTGGGAACAGGGTAGATTGAGTTCTGGATTGGCCTTTTATGTGATGAGACATTGGCGGTAATCTCCTGCTTTGACTTACCGCTTTATTATACTAAATCCACTCGTTGACTTGGATCCCCTGCTAAGACCGATTGATCATATCAATTGTTTACTTAGTCCAAAAGGTGATCAAAACTGAGTTTTCACACAGCCTGGGCTCAAAGCAGTCGTTAGCTGAATCGTGTTGAAATCTACTTTTTCAACTTATAACTACAAGTTAAAAGCATAAATAAAATTATTGGACTTTATTTATTCATCTAATGCGAATATTGACTCTACAGGAACTTCGAAATACCTAGCAAGTTTTAGAGCAATAACAACTGATGGAGTAAAACGACCTGTTTCGACTGTACTAATTGTTTTTCTAGACACGCCAATTAAGTCAGCAAGTTGCTGTTGAGAAACCTTCCTTTTACTCCGTAATTTCGCAATATTATTATCTAATTGACTATTCATCTTCGCCTCGTAATAGAAGTAATATTGGTAAGCTATAACTGATAAATGACAGCCCAAGTGTAAACTCAGCAAAGTCACTAAAGGATAGATTAACTAAAAAGCTTTGAAAGTGATGACCGAAAACAGAAAAAAAAAAACACAAGGAAAGCACAGGAAGTATTGAATGAATATTTAAACCCTTTATTGTTAATATGATTAAAATACTCATCATTAAAATGACTATACCATATTGTATATCTATCCATATTTCCCATTGATTTTATTGTTTTAAATAATGTAAAAACAATAGATATACCTAAAACTATACTTAATAGACCTAAGGTTATGTATAACCAATCATATAGAGTAATAAAAGGCTCAAGTAATTTGTATAAGGGAGAAGATATAAACATTAACCCTACAAATATCCCTAATAGTGAATTTCTTTTTAAGAAAATCTGTTCGTTTATTGCTGTCGATATGATTTGAGTATTCATTGATTTATTCCATTAACACAAAAATGATACCTGTAGGTTACTTGTGATACCCTAAGTTGTCAATGGTAACCTTTAGGTATCAATAAGTATGAATGAAGATTATTATCAAAAGTTAGCCTGCTGCATAAGAATGGTATGACTATTTGATCGTCTCAACAGCCTCTTTTATTTAAAGTGTCTATGACTGCTTTGGTGGCTTTTGCGACTGTCAGGTTAGATTTGAACCTCTAACCCTTAAGTGTCAGATCGCGTTTAAGTTTCTATAACGAATCCAAGTGATATTGGTCAGTAATTGATAATTTATCACATGCGTCAAAGTTGAAACTGGTTAACAGGCATCAACCTTAGTTGTTTTTCCAATTCAGCCAGTCGTTTTACCAACATTAGTTCTCGATTTAATGATTCATGGTAAAGTGCTCGATAATGAGCTTTTTCGGACTTTATTTTATCTAAGTTATCCTTGGAATGCTCTGTAGGTTTACTTTGAATTGACGAGGCTAATTCAATTTCTGCTATTAAGTTTTCAAACTGAGGACGAGATTTCTTGATTGAACTACGTTTACGCCCAGCTTCCAATGCAACTGTATCTTTGGATATACGAGTTCCTTTGGGTAAAATGACCGGTGTATTATTCTTTAATCGCTCTAAAGCTGATATATAGTTTTCTAGGGCTCCCATTAAGTCATCCTCTTTTAACCATTTTATTTTGTTGTAATAATAGTGCTTCTAGTTCCATTTTTTTCAGTTCTGTATTCAATGCTATTTTGATCTAATGACTCTACGAATTTACTTTGATAGTTCATTACGTTTTGTACTTTTGATGGTTTTAAAACAGCATCAGTACACTTTATGCAAGCTGATATATGACCAAGTAGTTTCTTGTTGCAAGGAGAAGTAGTGGTACATGCCCCTAACGCTGTCTCTTGATAAGCTATTTCACCATTTTTAAATTTTTTAACGATATCGCCTCGATTGCTCAAAATTTTTATTTTTTCCTGTTCACTCTTTGGTTTATTAAATCTTTCAATATGATTACCATGACTCCCGTATAAAGTTTCTTCAGATAATAATAATTCCAACACGTACGCAAGCGTATCTACTTCAGGTCGGCTTCTATCATATTCTTTGTAAAAGTGTTCATTGGTATCAAAAAGCTCACTATATTCGTTTCCTTGAGCATAATATAAAGACATTTCACGAGTGATATGCTTGAGTTGTCTTTTTAATGTTGAGAGTTTTACTAGTCCACTTTGGCGGCAATAGTACGCAAGCGTTCGCCTAAATTGGTGAGAAGAAAAAGACCACCTTTCTCCAATTTTAAATTGTTCTTCCATTCTCCACGCTCGAGAGTCATCAACTATTTCAAGGAAGTTAAGGTCATCATTATTAATTTCAATTTCTTTAATATTAATAAAACGCCATAACGTTGAACTTGAATGTCCGTGTGGCAAACAAGCTGTTGAATTTCTTTTTGAACCAACAAACCCTAAATAGCTTGGAGATGGAAATAGAATTAGCTCTTCGGCAGTAAAGTCATGACCGAAGGTTACAAGTTTTGCGATAGATTGCAGTACTTCAACAATGGTTTCACTTTCTTTTGATGTGATCCAAGCTGCTGTTTTCCTTTGACCAACAAGTTTACTTGTTTTTCCTAACAGTCGAACTATTTTTCCATGTTTTGATTTCTCTATGGATAAACAATTCAACATTAAGCTAAGCAATTCACTATATCTCATGCCTGAATAAGTATGTAATAAATACCTGCCTGCATCTTGAATTGCTAAAATATAACCATGAAGATTAGTAACCCTTGTGATCCCCAAACTATCAAGTTCACTGGTTAATCCATGAAATTCGACGGCTTCTGCAAAATTGAGTTCAATGCCGTATATGTCAATATTTTTGAGGACTTGCCTCCGTCCATATCTTTTATTCTCAACACACTTTTCAACAAGTGATATTAGTGATACTTGGATTTTTTTAAAGGAAAATATCAATGACCAAAGCTCAGATAAAAAACCGCTAAATATACGAGGAGGTATGACGGGGTGTTGTTTTGAATCTTGAATAGATTCTCGTAGCGCTCGAATATCAGTGATTGCTTTTAACCCTAATGTAGGAACACCTGTTTGCGTTTCACCTAGTTCTAATAAATGCCCTAAAAAAGCGGTAAAGTAAATCAATATACTGCTGCTGTTAACTTTAGAGTTTATAAATTTGGTGACATTTTGTTCTGATGCTAAAACCTCAGTGATACTAATACTTTTTTCATTGGCGTAATGACACAGTTTTTTAATTACCTTGTGATAATTATATATAGTTCCAACTGTAAGAGCTCCTGAACGCCCCGTTTGAAACAAGATATATCATTATAAAAGTAAGCCATTTTGCTTCATCTACCGTTTGATATGGGATGTTATTCCAAAACAATTTTGTATCTTGTGACGCAGCGGTACGGTAAGGGGTTAAATCCCAATGTGTTGCGTCACCATAGGTTGATAACACTAGCCCGCCACTACTTCGTGATATCACAAATTTTTTAGAGGGGTAAGTTATATTCCCAGAGTTAAGTTGGAAATCGTCCGGTTTAGTTTGATCAATGGCAGTTTCAAATCTCGATTCATAAATTAATTGATAAGATTCATTCATTTGATTAGCTCCAGATTAATGAGAAATTGATATTTTCTACCCCAATAAGGAGAGAGTATTTCTTGCTCAGACACTTCAGAGCATACTCTATCAACAAGCCATTTTAGTTTTTCACTTTGATTTCTGAGAAGCATTAATATTTCATCAATACGGACAAGTATTTCGCCAAAATAGTTTTCAAAATGTGTTTCACTGCTTGCAAGTTGACGAGACTCAATAGAGATAAAGCGAAAGCTAACTAATTTCCTTATGTCTTCTTCATCTGCAATTATTCTATAGTGGGAACAATGTAAGCAACCAGGAGGTGTTGAACAGTCAGGTAAAATATTATTTTTAGCGCTAATGGGCTGTGGGGATTGGTATCGTTGACAATGACCTACGGGAACAGCTGTATACTGAGCTTTTTTAGCGCTAGAAGTATTAAATTGAATGGTAGAAAGGCTATCGTAGAATTTTGACATTTCGTCTGCGCTTTCAATTTCTGACCCTGTTGTGTAATGCTTTAACACTGTACGCTCGCTATTTTGTAACATCATAGCCGTGGTTTTAGGATCTGTATTAGTGACTAACCAGTCGGCTTTGTGAGCTCTCCATTCTCGCGCAGTTATTGTCGGTATTTCGATACCTATATTATTTCTTAATTTTTTATTGAAATTGGTAGAGAATCCTTTTGATAGTGGCTTGTGATTTAAAATTGAAGCATCAAAACCAAAGAATAGGAGTGAGCTATCTTCCACAAGTAAGTATTCTCGGAGTTTCAAATACTTTCTAAAGAGTGGTAAAAATGAGCTGGTAACAATAAAATGTTGTGTTTTTTTTCCCGCTCGAAGTTTGATCGTGCGATATCCTTGATGTTCTTTTCCAACATTATAATCGTCAGACCAATCTAACATTATCAATTGTGCTAAATTCATCGCCGTATTAGATATGAATAACATGGTAAAAGCTTCACTTGCAAGGGAAGCTAGGCGTCTTCGATAGTAATGATTGTTGTGTTCATTAGCTTCAGCTAGAACTTTTTGAGATGATTTCATAATATATCTAGCAGCATCTTTTTTTTTTGTTTTTTATCCCCACTGTAGTGCTTTATATAATGTTTTCTACTTTAGATAGACAACCATTTTCATAATCCCATGACCAAAAACCTCTGGTCCATTCACTACGCATTCTTAATTTAGATGCAGTGGCCATTGGACGGACTATTGGAAATACCCACAGATTTTCTTTAGGTAAAGTTAATTGAAATGGGTATTTCCCAAAACTAAGAACAAAATCAGTTATTTGGTTAAAAATACTCAAATATAGTTCAATAGACTGACGAGCTTCTGAATAAACAGGGACGGGGGTTGCGTTTGATGCCGCCTCACTTTTTCTGACAAGACGCAATCCTGCACTAATACTCCCTTCATCGTCATCAAAAATAAACTTTAGTATTTCTATTACATGGTTCTGATAACGACCTGCGGTGTTTACGTTGAGTTGACTACTTCGTACTAAGTGAAAAAGAGCAAGAATATATTCAGACAAACTTTCCCTAGCTCTCATTATTGAGTTCAATACATTTTCTTGTTGATTTAAATCACACCAAACTAAAAATTGGTTAAAGCTACTTGTATGACGCGATAAGGTTTGTGGACTTATACCTGTGCTATATCGGCTATGTAAATATTCGACAAAGCCTTTAATCGCTTTAATACGGCACTTATTGAATGAACTGACATCAACTAGGCTTATAGCATGGTCCGCATGATTTGAATTAGTATGTTTTGGCTTTCTCTTCGTAAAACACCAGGAACCGACATCTAAGTATTTTACTTGCCAAGGTACCTTTATCTGTAACTGTGAATAGTCAGCGGGATAAGTATTATCATCAAAATTAAGTGGGATATTTTCGAGTTCGAATACGATAGTTTTACGTTCTTTCCAGCAGGTATTATTTTCCTCCATAATTGTCACCCACTTGCATAAGGTATTTTTCAAACTCAGATTGAACGGTAAGTGCAATTGAGAAGTCTTTTCGAAATGTCAGATATCGTTCAGTTGTGGTAATACTTGAATGGCCCAATCTTTTTTGAACGACCATTAGAGCTGACCACAAAGCATCTCCACTCAATAACTCTCTCCCCATAATAGAATTATTACTAGTAGATTTAATTTTATCTTCAAGCAAATTCATACCAAAAGTGGCTCTGAGATCATGAAATCTAATGCTAAATATGTGACCTTTGCTAATGAGTTCGGGTAAAAGTTGCTGTCGTATAAATGCGTTTACAGATATTCCTCGAGGGGGATGACGATACAGAGATAAAAATGGATCTGTATTAGCCATATAATAAGATCGTCCGCTTTTAGTCAAAAATGCGTATTGATGATTATCAAATTCATAAACCAATTTTGATATCTTCTTCCTTGTTATGGCACGACTTGAGCCAAGATATAACTGAATACGCCGATATAGCCACGAAGGGATATGCAGAACAATATTCTTTCCGTATTTCGTATCAATTAAGGTACCGTTTCCAGTATTTATTCTCATGTTCTCTAAACTATCAGGTATTTTAGCTTCAAAATGACAATATCTTAATGTGAAAACCGTTTGAAGCCTTGCACCGGTCGTTAAAGCAAGCATAAATGATAAAGTCATTTCTGAATTAGCAATATTTCTTAATGCCTCAACTAACTGATATTGCTCATCTGTGGAAAGTGGCCTTAATTTCCCCCCATCTTGTATGTACTCACCGAAATCAGAGTTGTTATTAATTTGTTTAAAAGACAAATCAGTGGATATTTGTTTTTTACTCTGTGAGAAACCTTTATGGTCTTTAAAACTAATAAAAATTTCTTTTTCTCTCCATAATGGATACTCAAAAGTTACGCCTCCGCAACTCTTTAACCACCGGTAGAATGTTTGTACTGTACCCATTCGACGTTTAGCTGTACTAGATTTTATTTGACCATTTCTGATTAATTCATGAAGGTATGCACAGAATCGATAGGTTGGTCTTGCCATTATTCGCTTTGGGACAGCTAAATAATCAACTTCTTCAGTGTCTAGCCATCTTCTGAACATAACTAGATCAACAGATTTAGACTCTAGAGTTTTTCGCGAAACACGTTTCACCGATTTTAAACTATCGAGTAAAAATAAATTAGCTTGCTCCCAAAGGCTTCCATCTAAGTTAAGTATCATAGGGAAGTGATTATAATGATCTAAACTAAAATCATCATCTTGCTGAATTTGATACTTAAACGGTTCTTTAGTTTTGAGGCAAGTATTAGAAATCACGTCACCATCAATAACATGACTAGTAGGCTCAAATAATTTTAAGTGAGTTATAACTTCAAACTTTGCTTTAGGCATTTAGTTCTCCATTTTTAGATGTAAATGAAAAAATTAAAATTTGGATTATGAATAGTGATTTAAATAAATAGAAAGCTAAGGTAACTCAAAACGAATGTTTTTACAGGAAAAAATGTCCGTATTTCAATATATATACATCTGTGAAATATGACAGTTATATATACAGTACATGCGTATCGGTCGATAAAGTATTTGGCTGTATGTCTGATGAATTATTGTAAAGCAAATCGAAAGCAAAGTGACCTTCGTACTCATTAGCACCAATCACTTGCGTACTTACTGGCACATGATTTGAAACCAATGTGAGTGCAGAAACCCCTTTGCCTTTTGAAAAGTATTTAGATGAATAACGCGCTTTAAAAGTATTAATTCGGCACTCAAATTTTTGACCGTCAATACTTGAAAATAGCTGGTTATCGTCCACATGGTAGTAAGCAAATATAGGCAAGGTTGCGATAGCATTAGAAATATTATCATTCGATTGAGTCAGCGTTTCATATCGAATATAACTATCATCTACACTGCGTAATTTCCCCATTGAACGGTCAGAGATATTCGCCATTTTATATAAGCCGTAATTCGTGCCGTTTGCCAAAATACAAGCAATGAGATCTTCTTTATCTACCGGTGACTTTTCTTTTGATGCTGATATATGGGTAAACGAATTTAAGTAATCTGTTTTTTGATCGACAAATAGCATTAGTTCAACAATACCCATATGTTGAATTTGATTATAAAGCGGATTTTCAATGGTTTGTTGCCAACGGCTGTTAGGAATTGACCACTTAAGTTCGGCCTTACCAGGAATAAACTCAACGTACTTATTATCGCCACTAAAAATATGTTCACTTGCTTTCTTCAGCTTAATTTCTAATTGTTGGCTCTTATCGGCTAGCGTTTGATTAATGGGCGTAATTAACTTATCAAGGCCAGTATTTTCAATGATTTCAGCCTTGTGCTTCCATTCTTTAGGTTGAATTAAATCTGACGTTAAACTACGATTATTAACGCTTTCTCTAACTGTTAAGTTATTGCTATGAAATAGCTGCTCGGCTTTACGGTAAAGGAAATACTCAAAGCGATTAGCAATTAACTTGGTATTATCACCTTCAATATATTCACGTTCACTTTTAGATACCACATCGAGATTAATTGTTTTTATTGTTTTGAATGCGGTTAATTCTTCGTGAGCCTTGATGTATTGTTCACGCAATTCGTCTTTAAGATGAATGAATTCAATATCAATAGACATAAAAAGTGATCGGATAAGCTTTTTAATTTTACTGGATTGTTTATCGATGAATTGCCATTCGTACTGACGGCCATCAAAGTCGTTATTATCTAAATGATCACTTAACAGTTTAATGCTATTGGCTGGAATAAGCTCAAAAGCTTTTTTACGGACATCTCCAAAGCTTAAATTATCATCCATATCGGTATCGATGAAATACTTTAATAAACTACCCGCAGATTTTAATTTAGTTCTAACAATATTTACATCTTCGACAATACGTTGTTTGGCATAAACTTTAGCTGATTCGGTTAGCTTTCTCACTAAGTAAATAAAAGCGGCTACAAGGTTATCGTTAGTTTCTCGGTACCTGAAAAACAAATAGCAAACGAGGTATAAAATAGTTTGGCTGTCTGCATGTCTTCTGAGTTTATAAACTGTCTTGTGTTTAACTAATGACGCGTAGTATTCAAGGTTTTTGGGGGATAATTTGAGTTCAGCAATAGCACTTTAATTTCAGGGTAAAGTAAACGTATAGTTTTATGTGTCTTCAACTCTTGTGCTATTTGACTAGCCGAAAAATCTTTAGCCATTCTTTTCAATTTAGCTAGGTCAGTAAAGGTACTATTTGATTCAAGTAATTTAAGTAATATGGCTTTTGTGGATTGAGTTAAATTTTCATTGAGAATATGCTCAATACGGCTTCGTTCATTTGATAAAACGGTTGAGATAGTGTCTTGTAGTGTTGTATAACCAGCAAGCGCTATTCTGTTTTGACCAAAATAAGCAATACATTCATCGAAAACATACCTAGGCTCTAAGTTTATTTTTACGACATTATTAAGTCTTTTAAGAAGTAGTTCTTTATCTACTTTACTATGATAATTTGAAAAGCCAGTATAGTTAAGTAGCTTTTTGAACAACTTTGTTTTTGTTGTTCGAGGTAAGTCAGCCAACATCATATCTTTGCCATTGAAATATTTAGTTTTGACATAATCAAGGTCAACAACAACGTCATTCAAATGAAAAGTTAAAAATAATAGGGCGTGATCTAAAGTAGCCTAATAGCAGGATAAAATATACTCGGGTTTCTAATCGCCTTAGCTCATTAACCAGTTTTTGGGTTTCACTATCCAATGAAAAATAGTCTTCTCTGTCTGTATGATTAAAGTTAGGAAGAGCGTAAAGTTCGTTTATTTCAGACGATGTAAGTATTTGAATACGTTTAGTGGTTGGGCTAGTGATGATATTTGACCTTTATAGTTATTTTACACCATCATAACTTATGAATGGTCAATAAATAACCTTAAGGTTCATTTCGAGGGGATGGGCACAAAACCCCTTTTTATGATCAATATCTTGTAGTAAATCACCTTGAGCTTGTGGCAAGGGTTGCTTATCCAAGCCCTTTTCTAAAATGTTTTTTACTTGTTTTACGCGAGTAACACCTGTGGCTAATGCGCGATGACAGGCTGCTTCAAGACGTTGGTCAGTAAACTTCTTACCTAGGCTTAATAACCCCATACAAGCACGGTAGCTTTGCTCTGGATGCTTTTTAGCTTGCATCAATTGCATAACAAACTGCTCCGTTGAACCACCGAACTTAGCTGCCCAACGTTCGAACCGTTGTGGTGACCATTGCTGCTGCTTTTGATGAGCTATTGGCATATGTAGATCAAGCGTGGTGTGTGCACCTTCTCGGTGTGATCTTGGGTGAACGGCTACTTGAACACCCTGATGGTAAAGTGTCACCAGTTGACCTGTGGCATGGGCTTCAAGCTTTTGTTTGATCAAGGTATGAGGTACTGAGTAGTAGTGTTTTTCAACTTCGACATGATAATCAATATGCACGCTTACTTGTTTGACTAAGGTGTAACTGTAAGCCTGTGTGGGTAGTGGTTTGAGAGCAGGTTTATCAATGGATTCAAACTGACTGAGCCTTGAACCAGGGTGCTTCTTCATTTTCCGCTGGTTTAAGTCGACAAGCAGTTTTTGTATCTTTAGGTTTAATTGGCGCAAGCTAAAGAAGCTTTCATTGCGAAGCCGTGCCATTATCCAGCGTTCGACAATTTGCACACCCACTTCTGCTTTGGCTTTATCCTTGGGCTTATAAGGTCTAGCAGGCACAATGACCGTATTGTAGTGTGTCGCCAATTGTTGGTAGGTTGGATTTAAATCAGGCTCATATCGACAAGGTTTAGTTACCGCACTTTTTAAGTTGTCAGGGATTACCAGCTCTGGCACACCACCAAGAAACTCAAAACAACGAGCATGACTCATCACCCAATCTTCTAGCTTTTGGCTATACGTTGCCTCCGCATACGTATAATTAGATGCGCCCATAACTGCGACAAACACTTGAGCTGTACGGTATTCACCTGTACTAGCATCAACAATATTCATAGTTGGGCCGCAGTAATCAACAAACAGTTTTTCACCTGCTTTATGGTTTTGTCGCATGGACGGTTTTTTGACATTTAAGCCATGCCTTGTACTGTCGGCAGAAGTGGGTGTAACTGTAAAATCCTTCCTCGTGTCGCTCTTTGTATTCTTGCCAAAGCAGCAATAGCGTCATGGTTTTGGGTCGCAGCTCCTGCTGAACTAACAACCAGTCAGGAATACTAAAGCCTTTTAGTCGGGGCTTTGTTTTGAAGAATGCTCGTTGCAGAGAATGATCATCCCATTTTTCATCAAGCGGCCAGCAAGTGATACCTAACTCTGCTGATTTACAGGCATATTTAGAAACAATTGAAGGTGAAATAGATAAGCTGTTTGCTATCTTTCGATGACTGAGTTTACAGTCGTATTTTAGTCTTAAAATCTCTTTAAGTTTACGCATTGAAATAGGTGCCGTTGGCATGGTTATTCTCATCATCAAAAATGAAAAGAATAACGGTTAAAAACACCTACTGGATAGACAAAAATGAGTATAAATTGAACGATACCATTCAAGCCGATCACTCAATACCATTTTGACCAAAAAGTGATCTGCATCGATGGTATTGAGTGATCGCGATGGATAGTATTAAGTGATCGGCTTAGATGGTATTAGGTGATCGCGATGCATGAGAATATGCAAGGTCAACTAACTGGCACTCAATTGATTTCGACAAACACTCGAAATTTTAAACTCTTACTTCATCTTTGCGTACAAAGTGTGGACTAAATCCTGTGGCGCAATGTGCCCCACAGCGAGATAGAAATATAAAAATTTAATACCTAAAATCATATTAATCGAACGTCCGCTTTTGGTGTTTTTAATCAAATTAAAATTTTTGACTTTATAGATTTCTGATGAAACTTAAAACAATTCTCTTATCTAATGCAAGGATGATTTGTATCGGCTCAAATGTCGCTAGGTAAGCCAAGACTAATGTCCGGTTTCGTATCTTTGCTGACCTAATAAACTGTACGATTCGGTCAAATCCAAAATTGAAAAATGTTAGATAAAATATGAACTTCTACAGGGGGCGTTCAAAATTCTGTGTCCGATTAAATTCTTAAATATCGAGCACGCTGTCTAAACGCCCCTCAAAATAAATCGCTAACTGAGATAAACAGATTAAGCATGTACTTTTTAAACTAAGTGACTAGCTGTGAAATTAATTCCATTTTATCCTGCTTACTCATATTTACGATTAAATCCTTTATGGACTCAACCTTAGGAACTAAGGATATTTTTTTTAAACCCGCATATTCTTCAATTTTGTACGATATACGAATAGCTGGTTCTCGTAGCTCCTCAGCGGTCAAAACTGTATACCCAGCGGTGACATCATTACGAGCTGTTTTATGATTTAACAGACGCTTCATAGTGTATGTGCCTATCCCAATGCTTTCAGCGATGGAACAATAGGTACGGCGAAGATCATGTAAAGTAAATGACAACTCCGCTACATCATTAATACGGTGAATAATTTTCTTTGGCTCGATCACTCTGCCCTTTTTATTGTTAGCGCCAAATACAAACTTTGATATTTTGTACTGAGATCGCCTTTCTAGTATTTCGGTTAATTTTGGAGTTAACGGCAACTCTAGACCTGAGCCATTCTTCGTACGTTCTAACCAAAACAAGTTATCTTCTACATAAACGGCATCCCATTCAAGTTCTAGTAGCTCTGTCTTTCTTAAGCCTGTAAACGCCATGAACTCAACAAAATCACAAACAGTAACTGTAAAGTTTTCTCTGTATGTCATTGCTTCTGTTCTAATTTGTTCGATAGCTTCAATGAATGGTTTTAATTGAGATGGCCTCAGCCTTGTTTGCTTTCTAGCAACATTATTCCAAGCTCGCTTATCTGAAAGTATTGTGACTGGGTTATGTGGAAATAAGGTATAACGATCCGATGACTTATACTCCGATTTAGCAAAATTAAATAGTGCTCTAAGCGTACGCATAGCAAAATCAGCTTGTGCTGGACTGCTTTTAGTGAGGTGTGCATGCAGCTTGTAAATTGCATCTTCTGTAAGGTCTGCCATGCGTTTATTAAGCCAAGCTTTAAAATAACAACGCATAACTTGCTCATATCCTCGAAGAGTAGTATCCCTCAATTCTCTATTTAATTTATAAGTTTCATAAACCTCTTTTAGTGTAACTCCCGCAGCTCTGAATTGCCTTTTACTATCATTAGGATTAATACCATCGGCAATATCTGCCATCGCCTTTCGAGCAAGCTTTCTAGCTTGCTCGATAGATAGCGAAGGAAAGTTTCCTAGAGTTATTGATAATGGTGTTGTTTTGCCTGATAGCTTTTTATACACCCTAAATGCTTTTTGCCCTGAAAGTGTAATGTCCAACACTAGTCCAGGCATTTGAACATCATAAAATCGAGTGCGCTTTTTTGGAATTCGTAATTTAACTATAGCTTTTTCTGTAAATCTGAAGTGAGTATCTTTCATAATGGTGCTACCTCTGTGCTACTTTCAGCTCAAAAATTAGTGCGCTGATATACATAATGATTTATGCACGAGAGGTTCAACACAATCAATAACCCGTTGAATAACTTATAGAATCAAGTAATTCAACGGATAAATAAGTAAATATAAGTAAGTGTTACAAATAGGCCTCATAATCGGCAGGTCCCCTGTTCAAGTCAGGGAGGGGCCACCATTTACAAAGACCTTCCCCATTAGTAACTCTTAACAGTTATTATTTATTTAAGCTGCGGATCACTCACGGATCGCTATTTAGCATTTTTTTAATTTGGCCACATTTTTTCTAATCTAATTTCGCATAGTGACCAGTATTGTCGTTCAATACTTAAAATCTTATCTCGTTTAACTTCAAAGCTTTTCCATTTCATATATTTCGGCTTTTGAAAATACATAGTTGATTCTACTAGGTTATTAATTTCAGCAGAACTGCCCCATAGGTTTGTGCGTAGTTTTCTAATTCTCCTAGCTAACCTATCTTGCTTTCCCTCGCTTTGGCTTGCATAGCTAAGGTTTGTACACTCACGGCAAGCATATAGTTTTTTGAGCATGTATAAGTGTTGCCTTTGCTTCACGCAACAAGGGCAAATTAAATAAACTTTATTGCTGACACTTCTACTGTCTGTTTGTAGTGGTACTGATATTTTTTTCCTTGAATAGTAAATATCATTACACGCAGCCATTCTTCAGACTGAGTAAGTTCAAATTTAGAATGCCCCTCGCTAAAGTCTGCCCCCGGATTCTGCAGCAAAGAGGCAGGGTTAAAACAAAATAGGTAACCACTACATTATTTGCATATTTCTGCTTTGTCTACTATTTTGAGAATTACACGGATGATATAACTGACGAAGCATTGAATGTGCAACCCTTCTAAATCTTTCATCCTGCCTAGTGGCGCTTTTGCCAATTTAATATTTCGTGATAATGAGATTAATGATGAAAAACAAATACATCCTGTCATTAATAATGACAATATTTATGTTTGGCTGTACAGCAACGCCTGATTTGTCAAATTGGTCCAAAACTTCAGAAGATATCCGCGATAGTATGGTGAAATCTCAATCTGATATTAAAAGTAATTTAAGTCAGCTAGTTAGTATTTCAAAATTAGCCCAAAATGAAGGTTGGGACTCTACATGCGCAACGACCACATTTAATCCCGCAGTACATGTGAATTGGCAAACAGCTCAACAAGACTGGACAAGAAATCAGAAACTTTATGCAACAGCATCTGCAGATGTAGAGTTAGGCCTAAATGCAATGGTTTTATATGCTCAAGCCGTGAATGAACTGGCTGCTTCATCTGGTACAGGTGAAGAAGCAGCTGAGGGCATAGTAAAATCCATTAAAAGTATTGGTTCTCTCCTAGGTGCGGCTATCCCTGGAATTGATACTACAGGTAAAGTCTTCAAGCTTATATCCGAAAAATGGACAAATATTAAAGCGCAAGATTCTTTAGCTGAAACGATGACTGCAATGCAGTCAAATGTTGATACGTTAGCAACCGCTTTAAAAAATCAAACAAGCGTCCAAATTAGCGTAATTGATAAAATGTTTGATATGTCTAAGGCTGCCATACAAGGTCGGTACGGTAATGAACGCATGTGTTTTTATCAAAGAGTAGAAAATCGACTTTATAAAGAAGTGGAAGAGCCATTTAGGGTGTTTAATATTGAGTGGGATAACAAAGATGATGCTCAAAAAAAGGCAACAAAAACTGTTATTGCTAGCAATCTAATAATAGACCAATTTGGTGTCCCGATTTACCATAAATATCTAGAAGAAATTAGAGTATTGAAAGCGTGGGAAACAAAGAATAAGCAACAGGCAAAAATGATAGGAGAGGCTGCAACTGTATGGGCGAGTATACACAATACAGTAGCTAATGAAATGGCATCATGTGGTGGTTTACGTTCATTATACTCTCATTGTGGCAACTGGACATTGGAAAACATAAAAATAGTCAGAGATAGGCTGAAAAGCCTGTCAGATAGCGCTGATAACGAATAGCATTTGCGTTTAATAAATTGAAGGTACTTTTATCATGGCAAACAAACATGAACTAACTGCATTACGATATTTAAATGATTACGCTAAAGCATTAAATACCGATGATTTTCAAGATGATGATATTGCGGAAAATGGTTTTTTAGATGTAATTGATTTGGTACAACAGCCTAAAAGAGATGAGTTTATTACCATTTATGGAAACCTTAAAAGCGAAAATAAAGGGGATGTTTTTTCTGCTTATGCTAATGCTGCTAAGCAATTAGCTTCATTAAAGAAAGAATTTGAATTAGGAAAAATCAAAGCGAAAAAAGCCCAGTCGTCTTTGTTTTTTCCTGCATTGGCAAAAGATATGGCTGCTGTGGCGGCCTCATTATCCGCAGTCAAAAAAGCCGCGGAGGACATGTTAGACAATTTAGATGAAGCTAAAGCCGCATTTGATAGTGGAGATGTCCAAGCCTTATTTGACGAAGCTCAAGAATCAAAAAGTAGCCTTGATGCAATTCTAGATGCCCTATCTCAATTAAAGAGTTAGGGGCTGTTGATGTTTTATTTTAGTCTCAGCTATTAGCTAATTTTTGAGGTAATAAAGCGAAGAGTGTGCGATATAGTTATCTAATTTAACAATTTTAAACGATGTTAGGTTGAAATTAGCCATACCCCCTTGGGTTGCTTTGAAAAAACATCAATCTTTGTTGCTGCGGGTGTAGAGCTGTAGTTTGTACCCTGAGCGGCTGTGGTGGTTGCTGTACCTGTGATTGTTGGTGCATCGTTCGTGTTGGTTACTGTGATAGTAAACGCAGCCAAACTTGCACTCAAACCTGATTTGTCTGTCACTGTAATAACGCTTTTCTTGCTCGATATGCTTTCATTAAAATAACATCTTTATCAATTAGGGTTTTATCACAAGGAGTTAACGTGTCACGCATGACACCCTGATATTGTTCTTTGCCCATGATTAGCACTAGCTCTTCTAAGTAGTAGAAATGACGTTTGTTAGTAACAACTACTTCTTGAATATCTTGTGCGAAGTACGCTGTATATTGTTCATAAGATAAAAAAGCCCCTCGCTTATAAGAAATTATTTTATGCATTATGGCATTAAACATAATATACAAATAATGACGGTTTAATTGCGCATCAGGGGTTGATAGCCCAACAAAAGATTCATTACCATTAAATAGTATTCTTTTTGAGCGTGCTAACACCTCTTCTTCAAACTCAGCATAATCTGACAACTGCCTACCCCTTTTACATTAATCATGACAAGACTTTCGTCATTCAAATTTATTCGCTTCTTACTGAAATAAATGAAAGTAAGTGGGGTAAATCGAACCTTATACCAATTTTACTTTACTCGCTATAACTTCCACTTCGCCAACACACATCACAGCGCTTAGGCCTGAACAGCGATACTTAACAACACATTTTTAAGTCATTTCAACCGTATTTGACACTTTTGACTTTATGATGATATTTTTCACATAAGTACTATTGTCCATACCACCCGCTTTCGCCATTGACGAATATATACTCAATACTAAACGCTTCACTTTTTTTAGCATTACCTCCAAGCATCGAACCTAATGCCCCAAAATCAGCCGTAACAACACCTTCAACAGTACAAGTAAAAGTCGGCAACTCTCTGCCTGAAACTTCTTCACAGTCTTTAAGGTTAATTGCTGACAATTCGGTACTCAAAAAGCCACTTTCATCCTGCATTTCTGCGGCAATAATTTTTTCAACATCACGAGCAGAGGGCGCGGAGTTACCTGAGAAAAGAATAGCGACAACAAGAAAAATCATCACGGTACTGGTAACCATCAACAATTTTTTCTTGTTGCTTAAGCTTCGTAAGTTGTCCAATTGCACTTTATTGCCATCAGTACTTATTTGCTCAATCGAGTCATTAGCTTTTTGTACAACTAATTGCACATTAGCATTAACTTTACCCGTGAAAGCTTTTACATCTAAGGTGTGAGTAGGTTTTGTGTTAACGATATCAACCAAAGTTGGCCATAATTTTTTATTACTTTGGTACATTGGCAATATTAACAACAACACCAAAATCAAGAAACTACCTAGCCAAAGATATAAACCGTAACGTATTGACTGTAAGGCCATGCCTATCACGTCATCACTAAATTGAGCGCTATTGCCTCCGAGAAAACCTGCCATCATTTCTCGCATTTCATTTAACTGATACAGCACGACTAAGATTAAAACTATTGAGGCAAGCTTACTCAATATTCGTTTAACACCTAATGAATAAAGCGCTATCACCGTCAGCACTATCACCTGAAATAATGAAACATCAATCAATTGGTAAAGTGTTTGTGAGTTACCCAATAATTTAATGGCAGGCAAATAGCCAGAAGCAAAAAAGACGATTAAAACAAGCACCGTAAACTTATTACATAGTGTTAAAACAGGTAGTATTTTGTACCAAGGCTTGCTAATAAAATTAAGAATAACGCTCAATGCATTATCGACAATTGGCTTAACACTACGAGTAGCTTGAATCACAGTTTCACTTTCTGTAACCGTTCCATTGCCTACATTGACTTCTTCATGTTTTATCTTTATTTGCTCTGTCATCGTAACTTCCTGCTATTGGTTGTTGCAGTAAAGTTATCTTGAAGATTGATCGTGTTATAGCTACGAAGTTAAGGTTAAAAGCCGTAAAGATTATCAAAATAAATAACATAGAATATACCAGCACAGCTCTAACCAATATTTTCGATAAAAAGCCACTATTTAAAGTGACTTATCGGTTAAATGGTATGTCTTGTCTGAAATGTGTTTACACATTTCAAACTTTAAAATGAAAAATACTAACCTTCGTGATCGGCAAACGATTTTGCAAATCTATAACGTTAAGACTGTGATAAAAAATTACAGTGAGCCTGTAAAAACAGAGCTGCAGAAATAGCAAAGTCACCATCGGAGCCAATTATTGTGCCATAAGCTAACTTTTCTGCTTTTCACTATCAATAACTGAACCCACAAATGACTTATTTCATCATTCATAGCACCCAGTATAGGAAGTGGGGCTATGAATCAAATCAGGCATCATACGTATATTAAACTTATAAACGCTCAAAAACAGCATATCTTCCAGGTGCAAAGTATTTGTCAAAAATTTCATAAATAATAAATTTATTTTTATTTATCACATCAACATTAAGGCCATTACTCGCGTCCAAATAAAAGTCGTAATCAGGATTTTTATGTGCTCTACCAATGTAAAGGTACTGCCCGCATGATTTAAATGTTGTCGTATTATTTTCCGTTTTAATAAATGAAATAACTTTATGTGGATGCCTCTTCCACAGCCCTTTTCCCTTTCGACTAATGATCGAATTAAGTTCATCATTCGCCGCTTTCCATTCTTTAGAGCCTTCCTTAAGATCGGTGGGTATTTCACCTTGTAATTTTTTATTGGCGGCCCTACTGAATACTGAAAACAATTGCTTTTGAATATATTCATGTGCGAGAGTTGTGCAATAGAAAAGATCATCTTCTCTAGATTTGAAATTTTTGTATTTATTTTTAACTGAGGCTATAGCTTTCTCATCCGTCATAAAGAATTCAAAGGTAGAGTTTGCATTATCTTGAAAATATATGTCATTGTTATTGCCAGGGGTATTGCTATATAAAGACTGGCTTACTTTCCACTTTCCCATAAAAAAAGCAGGAGCTATTGAACTCATTTTTTCACCTTGATTTCCATTTTTGATAGTAAAAGGTGGTTTATTGCTTTCTATGTAATACTCTCTTTTAAGATCTGCCGATTTTCTCAAAGCTCTTTTAGCATTGTCTATCAGTTTATAAAGCTTTTGTTGCTCCTTTGCTAGTTCACCACTTTCACGTTTTTTTATTTTTAGTTCTTCAGCGCTCATCTTCTGTTTTTTTAAGCTGTTATTAAAGTCAGAAACTTTTTGGTCATGCGCTCTTTGTAGAGCTTCGGCATTACTGAGTTCTTTTTGTAAACTTTCTAATGTAGGGTACTCCCATTGTAAATTTTCAGCATAAGAAAAACTTGCAATAAAAATCATGGCTGTAATTAGTAAAAATTTCATATTAAGATAATGTATTTGTTATAGGTTGGACACAATCATATTTTATATTTATTAATAATCAACAGTTTATTCTATTCATATATTTCAACCACCAATACTTTAAGATCAAAAATTTGTAGATTAAGGTCTGTTGAGCTTTCACTTTATAGCTCTGTTGCACTTGAAAAACTTGGCAATCGAGGCGCTTGCTCTAAAGGCATATTAAGCACAGCTTACCGCGTCCAGCTCACGCTAAGTACCTACGTCCTGTAGCCAACAAATATTGACGATTTTTCAAGGCAACCCAAGGTGCTATGGCTAATTTTCAATCTAACATCGTTGAAAATTATTAAAGTAGCTAACGACATCACACACTTTTCGCCTTGTTAGCTAAAAAATTAGCTAACAAGGCGAAAATGAAAGATCTACAGCCCCTAACATGACTAAATTCATTCCCTTAATATGACCATGCAACCCCGTTCATGTTAATAATTTGTTTTGACATTTGTACAATTATATTTGATTATACCGTTGTAATAAATGAAATATTACTGTGGTAACTGATTGTTACTTTAACATAAATGGATTAATGGATATTAAATATGAAAAAAATTGCTTTATTAAGTGTAGTACTTTCTGCTTCGATTTTGTCAGGTTGTATGGCAACAGGGGAAGATTCTATAAATATTGCTGAGGTTGATTTTAATACACTATCTTGTGAGCAAATTGATACAGTTTTTAAAGATTATAAATCGAACGTTGATAGTGGTGACAATATGTCAAGCTTACTTGGATCTTTAAGCTCAGAAGCAGCTTCTGCAGCCAAAGCTGCAAAGTCAACGGCAATGACCGCATATTATTCAGCTAAAGAAGTTGCTGGACCAGCAATGAAAGTAAAAGGTTGTAACATTAACATTTAATACCATTCCAAGAAATTATCTATAAGTCCTAATATCGTTCAGTTAAACACTTCAAAACTTAATTAGTTTAGGCATGAAATACTAATCCGGTGATATCAATCACTAGATTAGTATTTTTAGTTAAAGCAAATGATTTTACTGAATTTACAAAGCTTCGCTGATACATCCTCTTCTGAAATAATGAATACCAAGCATTAGGGCTCTATCTTGGGTGCAAAAAAGCACTGAAATTGTCATCTATAATAGCGCATTTTATCACCCATCTCCGTGCTTTACGCTGGCTCTTTAAGATGCCAAATACCTGTAGGTGCGTATCACTTCTGACGTCAAACGCTTCAGCTAATGTTTGGTTCCTGCAAATGCATATTAAGCATAGCTTACCGCGTCCTGCTCATGCTAAGTACCTACGTCCTGTAGCCAACAAAGCTTGACACTTTTTCAAGGCAAGCCAAGGGGCCTATGACTAATTTTCAACCTAACATCATTGAAAATTATTAAAGTAGATAACATCGCACACTTTTCGCCTTGTTATCACAAAAATTAGCTAATAATACCAAACGGTTGAACTGCTTCGCTTATCAATATTACAGATTAAAAAAGTAACTTAAAAATACCATCACCTTTCTAGTGGTTATATTAGATCTTAAAGCTGCTAACGATTTTTGACATGTTATGACTACTTGATTTCAACTCTAAGCTAGCTCCGGTAAGTTTATCAGATGTTGATAAAGATTCGTCAGCCATATTAGCTAAGTCGTTAATACGTAAATTAACCTCATCTGCCGCTTGAGTTTGTTGTTCTGTCGCACGAGCTATCTGAGTATTCATATCAGAAATTAGCGCCATTAATTTATCTATTTCAGATAAAGAATTGTCTGCCTCACTTGTTTGCTCTGCCGTTTGGTTAGAAATTTCTTGACTAATTTTTACCGCATCTACCGCCTTTTGAGCACCCGCTTGTAGTTTTTGTATCATATGCTGGATTTCATTGGTGCTTTGTTCAGTTCTGTTGGCGAGGGTTCTAACTTCATCAGCAACAACAGCAAATCCTCGACCTTGCTCACCTGCCCTTGCCGCTTCAATAGCAGCATTTAGCGCCAGTAAATTGGTTTGCTCGGCAATGCCACGAATAACATCAAGTACTGAACCAATATTGTTACTTTCATCCGCGAGGCTAGCAACAACTTGGGAAACACTGTCAATATTGGATGATAAAGAGTTCATTTGAACAATGGTATTTGAAATTATTTCTTTACCCTGAGATGTATTATGTCTAGCGTCGTTTGCCGCTGTTTCAGCTGCTTTAGCATTGTTACTAACATCTCGAATTTGCGAGGTCATTTCTTCCATTGCCGTGGCAACTTGGGTAGTAATATCATTTTGATTTTGTGTTAATGCTTGCGCACTTTCACTAGAGTCTGCCACTGATTGTGCATGATTTAACACTAGCTCAGAGTTATCTGACACCTCTTTAAGAGAGTCACGCATTTTCTTGGTAAATTGATTAAAATAATGAGCTAACCGTGATACTTCATCACGAGCTCTGTGATCTAATGATCGTGTTAAGTCCCCTTCTCCTTGTGCGATATCTTTCATTAAATTCGACGCTTCAAGTGTTGGAATAATAATACTTTTACCGATAAAGTAGCCTAATAGGGTAATCAACATCATTAAAATCAATGCGTAAGCAATTAAGGTATTTCTCTGCGTTGCAAATATATCATCCACATCGTCAATGTAAGTACCAGAGCCAATAATCCACTGCCAAGGTGTAAAACCTTTTACGAAAGATATTTTATCAACCGGTTTATCAACGCCAGGCTTAGGCCATTTATATGGCACAAAGCCTTGGCCATTTTTTTGAACAATATTAAGCATATCTATAAACAGTGCCGTGCCATCAGGGTCTTTAATTCCAGCCATATCTTTGCCCTCTAATGCTGGATTAACCGGATGCATCAGCATAGTCGGGTTAAAATCATTTATCCAAAAGTAATTTTCTTCATCATACTTTAGTGATTTAATCACCTCGATAGCTTGTTTTTGTGCTTCTATCTCACTTAATACTCCGTCGTTTTGTTGCTGATAAAAATGCTCTACAACGCTAAATGCAACTTCGACCACCTGCTGATTCGCACTATGTTTTTGTTGTAACAAGGACTTATGAGCCTGTGTTAAGCTAACCCAACTTAGAATGACAAAACCAACTAACACTAATATTAACAGAATGAAAAAACGTCTTTGGATCGTATAATTTCTTAAAAATGTCATAAAATAACCCTAAAATACTCATTAATATTAATGAGTTTAGCCTAATTTTATACTATGACGATTTTTTAAATACAAGCTAGACTTTAGTCAAGTTAACTTAACTTGATTATCATCAAATAAACTAGGTATAAGCTAGCATTAGACAATGATGTGTTTAGTCATTTGTCGACATTGTTCTCATATTTATTCAAGTATCATAATTTAATATACCGCCTTTTTATCTAACGATTAAGATAAAATACAACTTCAACCTCGTTTTGCTATGAACAAGGAAAGTCAGCAATAAGTGTTTCAAATAGCACTTCTTTTAATGACTTATCAGCCAATTGTTTAATATCCATAGATTTTGCGATAGCAGACACGACAACTTTTCTGTCATATTCACGAGGAATACAAAACTGATAATCTTTATGATTATTTAAAAATGCTTGATCACTAACTCGTGTTTGATAAGCTCTTTTTAAATAAGCACTTTGTTCACTTGCTTGGCTTTCAATCATTGCTTTTGACTGAATAACAGCATCTTCTGTTAATAGCGCTGAATCAATAAAACCATCGATATATAACTTACATGCGTTAATTGCACTTTTATCTTCCCCTAACTGGTACGCAGAGCAAGATGCAATAATGTCAGATTTAAAATCGGCTAATACTTGTGTTGATGTAAGTAATAGCACTACGAGGATAGTTTTATGCATTAGATTTTTTAAATTGTTCATGATTATTTCCTTTATGGTTAAGTAATTTTTTTGATGATTTATGCAATAAGTAAGCTCCTGATGCTGCTGAAATAAACGAACCAAACAACACCCCAACTTTAACCTGTGTTTGATAGGCAAGCCCTTGCTCTTCAAACGCTAAAGAACCAATAAATAAACTCATTGTGAAACCAACACCACACAGTAAACACACACCATACAGCTGTATCCATGTCGCATCTTTAGGTAATTGACAAAGCTTTAACTTCACAGCGATAAAGCAAGTAATAAAAATACCAAGCTGCTTGCCAACAAATAAACCGCCAATAATACCCACAGAAATCGGAGTGATCAGCTCCCCTATCGTCACATTAGTTAAGCCAACACCGGCGTTCGCAAAAGCAAATAGCGGTAAGACAAAAAAGACAATCCAAGGGTGTAAACTATGCTCAATTTGGTAGGACATAGAACGGGTTTTATCACGTGCGATAGGGATAAACCAAGCAACAGCAAAGCCGGCTAAAGTGGCATGAACACCTGATTTTAATACTGCTGCCCAAACAATGATCGATACCAGAATAAATGGCGTTTTATTTTCTAGTTGTAAACGATTAAAAATAAACAACACCACAAGACCGATCGAGGCAACAATCAAAGAGTTAGTTGCCAATTCTTGAGAGTAGAAAATAGCAATAATGATCACGGCACCAATATCATCAATAATAGCTACCGATAATAAAAATAATTTCAAACTAGGTGGTAAGTGTTTGCCAAATAAAATAAAAGTACCAAGCGCAAAAGCAATATCGGTTGCAGAAGGAATTGCCCAACCATTCATTGCAACGGCATCTTGGTAATTAAAAGCAACATAAATTAAGGCTGGAAAGGCGATCCCACCTATAGCCGCCAAGAAAGGTAATACTACCTGATTTGGCTGAGAAAGCTGGCCGTGAAGCAGTTCGCGTTTAATCTCTAAACCCACCACGAAAAAAAATAATGCCATTAAACCGTCGTTAACCCAAAGCACCAAGGGTTTATTAATTTCAAATTGACCTAAGGTAATACTGACCGGAAACTCTAAAAATGCATTATAGCTTCCGCTAAAAAAACTATTCGCCATGATTAAAGCGAGTACGGCGGCAAATACCAAAATAATCCCTGAACTGGCATCAGTTTGTATAAATTGCTTCCATTGTTTGATGAGTTTATTTTCTGACATAGCAACCTCCTTAAACGTATAGAAGAAGTTATAGCCAAACTAATAAAACAATAAAAGTCGTATATACTTGTCTTATTAGCAACTTAAAGTTGATAATAAAAATTATATTAAAATCAAAAAATTTAAAAACCACCTAAATTAAGAGGTAATAATGGCCAAGCTAAATTATCATCATCTGCAATATTTTCATGCTATTGCTACTCATGGCAGCATAGCTAAAGCCTCTAAAAACATGCACATTACCCCACAAACATTGAGCGCACAGCTTAGCTTACTGGAGACTCAGTTAGGCTACAGTTTATTCGAACGCAAAGGCAAAAGATTGGTACTCAATGATATGGGGCATATCACGTTAAGTTATGCCCAAGAGATCTTTAGCCTAGGTGATGAATTACTACATTCGCTGAAAAATCATTCCACCAACTTTGCCTTTAGGTTTTCAATTGGTGTTACTGATGTTATCGCTAAAGTATTTTCATTTAACTTTTTAAAGACTATTTACGCTATGGACGATTCAATTAAACTCGTCTGTAAAGAAACCAATTTAGAAGTATTATTAGGAGAATTAGCAACCAATAAATTAGATGCAGTATTAAGTGACACCCCTTTACCTGTAGGCTCGCCGATAAAAGCTTATAGTCATTTGATCGGTAAATGTGGTTTGAGCTTTTTTGCTCATGAGGATTTAGCAGATAAGTTACGAGATAACTTTCCTCAGTCACTAGATAATAAACCTTTTTTTACCGCTGGTGAGGGCTCTAATCAACATTTGAGTGTGCATTCTTGGTTCGAGCAGATCAATATTTCCCCGTTAATTATTGGCGAATTTGATGACTCAGTACTAGCGACATATTTTGGCCAAGCTGGCTATGGCGTATTTTGCGCGCCGACAATTATTGAGCAACATATCATTGAACAGTTTGGCGTGAAATTAATTAAGAGTACAAAAGATATCACCGAACATTACTATTTAATTACCCCTGAACGTAAAGTGAAACACCCAGCCGTGCAACATTTGTTAGAAGAAGGTAAAAAGTTGTTCAAACAAAAAGTGATTTAATCGATGCTTGAACAGGTACTCATAATGTCGAGTATTTTTAGTCATATCGATAACAGCGATTACGTATATCGTTTTTTGTAAAATCTCATTAAAAGAAAATAAAAAGGAGCATTAACTGCTCCTTTGCTTATTTAACTATATCTCTGGTCATCAATGTATTTACACATTTCGATCTATCGAATAAGTTAATTTGCCACGCGATTTTTACTGGCTAATCTAAACACAATAGCGCTTAACGCTAGTGTAGCAACAATAGCGGCACCACTAGGTAAATCAAGACTTGCTGACAAATACAAACCTAATAAATAGCCAACCAATCCCACAGCATATGCCCAAAGCAATACATATTTACCTTTGAGCTTATGAATAGCCAATGCCGGTAAAATTAAACTACTAAAAACAAGATACACACCAACTAATTCAACTGATAATGTGATCACCAGCGCAAACAAGAGATAAAAAGCCGCGCCATTTAGTATTTTCGGCTTAACAAATATCAACGCCAAAATGGCGCTATAAACCCCAGCGGGTAGCAACAGTTGCTGCCAACTTACCCAGAGGATTTGACCTGACATCAATTGCTTCAATAGTTCAGCCCCGTGTGGGTCATTAGATAACAACAACATCGCGGTAACAGCCGATAATACATAAAAGCAACCGATCATGGCTTCTAACTCTTCAGCCATATGTTTAGCTAACCAAGCAATAATCCCTGCACCTGCCAAAGCAAATAATGCCGGCATCCAAACATAAGCATAAGCAAGTTCAGCAATATCGTGATCCATACGCACTACAATTGCCCCTAAAGCTGCAATTTGTGCAATAGCTAAATCGATAAAAATAATGCCCCGCTTTAATACTTGCTTACCCAAAACGACATGAGTTGACAGTACTAAAATTCCGGCAGCAAATGCCGGTAGCAAGATAGTGAGGAGTTCATAATCCATGGTTAGTTACCTATCACAATATCGACAATTTTTTCGCATTGTACTCTTGAGTTAATAAGCTAAGTACACTGTCATACAAGCTAAATAAATCAATACTTTGCTCATTGCCACCAACTGAAAGTGGTAAAACAATCACCGGCAGATTAGATTTTTCAGCCAGCCAAGTCGCACCGCGTTTATCTTGATAAGAAGCAATAACAATCGCCGTAACATCACCATTTTTAGCTTGTTTTAATAAACGAGCAAGGTGACCACTTGTTGGTGGTAAACCTGGCTTGGGTTCTAAATCTGCTACTTGCTCAATACTGGCAAAATCGAATAAATAACGAAAGCTTGAGTGGTAAGCAATAACTTTCATGCCAGCTAAGGTATTGGCTGCTTCTTGCCATTTTGAGCTGGCTATATTCCAACGGCTATTGAAGCTTTCAAATTGTTGTTGATAATGGTTACTATTATCGCCATCAAGCTGAATTAACTTTTCAGTTAGTGCTTTAGCAATAGCTAACATGCGCTGTGGCGAAAAATGAAGATGCGGATTACCTTGGCTATGCACATCCCCCATACTGCGATCAACATTACTCATTTGATCTAATGTTTCGACATGCTCGGCAGCAAAAAACAATCCCAAGTCGGTATTACGTACTTGAGCATTAGCGGCTTTCATTTGCAGCATAGGTAACCAGCCAACCTCTAATTCTGCACCGGCACAAACCACTAAATCGGCTTGGCGCATTTTAGCAATTAAACTAGGTCGAGCCTGAACTTGATGAGGATCTTGCATTGCTGTTGTTGCTGAGTATATTCGAGCATCAGGTGCAAGTTCTTTCGCTAATGCCGCATATTCTGGTTCACAAGTAAAGATATTGAATTGCGCAAATGCATGAGTACTAAACGTAAAAAGTACGCTGCTGACTATTAGCTTAAAATTGATGTGCACTGTGAGCTCCTAAAGACATAACATATTGAAGAGTAATAATATTATCATTCTGAGCTTGCTCAAAACCGACATTACTTTGATGACTCAGCTCTAAACGCACAGTCGAAAAATGACTGTTGTGCCAAGCTACACTTAGCTCAGTTTCTTTCAGCTCTTGTTGATCAAAATGCTCTTCATGTTGCAATTGACTGTCTAATTCACCATAACGTAACCCTGCCGACCAATTTGGTGAGAATTGATAAACACCGCTAACATACCAAGCTTGATGATAATCCTTAGTATTACTTACTTCATCTTGATGTGCTTCTGCTTCAGATTCATCATGAAGTTCAGCTAGCATAAAATCACTGACTCTAAAATATTCTGCACTTAAGGTTAAATGTTGGTATTTGTAGTTACCATTAGGTGCCCATTTGAAAACAAAATCAGTAATAAAGGTGTTCTTACCGGTATAACCTGCGGAGTGACTATCAGCATGTTCGTCTTCTTCATGCTCATCTTCGTCATGATCTTCTGCTGTAAGCTGACCATTCTCATTGCGCAAATAACTCAAGCCTAGTTGCCACGAGCTCTCGATACCAATATCACCACCTATTTTAGTAAAGGCAGTATAAACACCAGTGCTATCAAAATCTCGTTCTCCATCTTCATCCGCAGCGCGTAAGCTGTCACCTGAAAAGACTTCTGCCCCCATTAACCAGTAGGTATCGGTTGGTGCAATATAGCTAACACGTAGACCATCATCAAAGTAATGCCCGCCTAAAAAGGCTCGATAAGCACTCGGTCGACTGGTAAATGAATCGGTGTGTAAATGCTGGTTATTTAAATAACCAATATCTGATAAAAATCGACCGGCACGAACAGTGAAACCATTAGGTAATGCCATGGTTTGTATAAACGCTTCTTCGACATTGACTTCGCTCTCACCTTCATGTGATTCAAATACCGTGGTTAACTTGCCATAAAACATATCATCGATACTGGTACTCAATGCCAGTTCGGTTTCCCCCAAACCAAAGCCTTCAGCTCGTTCGGTCATTAAGCGATCATCACTTTGATAATAGCCATCTAAAATAACACTGATATTTGGATTTGACAGTGTTGGTGTTTGTGCCTGCGAAAGCATAGGAAATAAAGCAGACATAGCTAAAGCCGCGCTTACTTTTACAGACAAGCGAGTAGGAAAAAATTGAAAATTTTTCATGTTAAAAATCTCTAAAATAAATTAAATATATAAAGGCATTCCAAAGGCCAAATAAACCCATTGGATGCATAAAACTACAAATTGTTAATTAATATTTTTTAAAGAGAAGCTGGCGGGGCGCGACTAAGATAAGTAACACTATGAGAGAGTATTAATGTTGGTTGAACAGTAATAATTACATCATACTGTTGGTAAATAAATTCAAGATTGGCGTCTTGCTGCGGTAGTACTTGATCAAATTGATGCTGGTGAAAACACAAAGTACAGTGCGTTTTAGCACCTTCATCGATATGTTCAACACTGTGCGCAGAAGCAGCCACAGACATTATTAGCAATATAGCACTGAGCCATATTGCGATAAATCGCCTGTTAGTTACTGAAATATACATTTCTGCTGTCCAATGTGAGTGAATGAATCAAATTCGACATTAGTGTACGCGACTTGTAACTCCCCTTGCAAGGTGAGCTAAAGCCATTTAACACATAAAAGCGCACGTTTAACGCAAGTCTATTAAATCATGTCATTAATTTAAGGTTTAACATAGTACGCTTTTATTTGTTTTGCGCTGTGATCAATTCATAAGCTGCCTGAATGTCTTGCGCTTTTTGCTTAGCCATTTCCATCATTTCAGGCGGTAAACCTTTTGCTACCAATTTGTCCGGGTGATGCTGTGACATCAGTTTTCGATAAGCTTTTTTAATGTCACTGGCTGAATCTTGCTCTGTTACGCCCAAAACCTTATAAGCATTGGCAAGTTGCTGTCCTGATTGCGCGAAACTATTACTGCCACCGGTTTGACCTTGCTGATGAAAATTTGCACCGGCAATAATCATTTCTAATAATTTATCTAACTCTTTTGCTGAGTAACCTAAACCATTAGCAATTTGATGCAAAGCTTCACGTTCATCTTTATCAAGGTTTCCATCAGCAAAGGCAACCTGTATTTGAATTTCTAGAAACAACAGTAACAGATCTTGACGATTCGCAACTGCTGACTTCAATTTTGCTAATCGCTCCTCAAGTGGAAAGCCTGTAGTTTTTCCATCTCTAAATGCTTCTTGGGCTTGTTGGCGAAGTTCACCTCTAAGGCCTAACTTATCCATATAAGCGGTAGCAAAAGCGATTTCATGTTGGGTAACCTGACCATTGGCTTTTGCAATATAACCCATCACCGAAAAGGTACTATAAAAAAACGCGGCTTGGCGTTCGGTATCAGTTTTAGCGCCACCTAAGCCACTAAAATCTAGCCCGATACCTTTATCAAAACGATGACCAATCCATGCACCTAACAAAGCACCAATAATATTCTTACTCAGCATAAAACCAAATAAGAAACCTAAAATTTTACCCCAAATTCGCATGTTAAAACTCGATAATTAATTAACTGTAAAACTGTTTAAATAGTATTTAGCTTAGCTAAACGCTCTGGTGTACCAACATCAGTCCAGGCCGAATGCATAACACTAGCAGATACTTGTTGCTGGTCGGCTGCCGCTCTTAACATTGGCGCTAAGGGCTGTACTGCCCCTTGTGACATAACATTGTCGTATTTAGTTGCACTATGTTGTTTAAAAAATTGCTTAAAAAAGCTTTTTCGATAAAGCGCAATGCCACTAAAGGTATAAGTATTTTGCTTATTACCTTTAGGATTAACCAGCACACCACTTTCAAGCTGAAAATCGCCATTAAGATTGTGTTCAGGATTAGTAACCAAGATTAAATGCGCACTATACTTTGATGATAATATTGGTAAATGAGTAAAATTAAAATCACAATAAATATCGCCATTAATGACCAAAAATATCTCATCATCTTGTTCAGCTAACAGTGGTAAAGCTTTAATGATCCCGCCCGCAGTTTCCAATGCTAATGTTTCTTCACTGTAGCTAATATTTGCAGAAAGCTGTTTACCACAGCCCAAATAATCAACCAATTGTTGGCCAAGCCAAGCATGATTGATAACAATATCTTTTATACCCGCTGCCACTAAATTTTTAATATGATGTTCAATAAGTGCCACACCTTTAACTTTTAGTAAAGGCTTAGGGCAGTTATCTGTTAATGGTCGCATACGCTCACCACGCCCAGCTGCCAATATCATTGCTTTCATGAAAAATCCCCCACTCCGCCTAATGACTGACTAACAACCGACTAGCGAACATAGCGAAAATTTGAGCCATTAGCTTAATTTTTGCAGTGCTGGCATAACACGAACCGTCACCAAATCATGAAGAAACTCAAGTTTATCATACTGACGGCTAACATCTGCGATGTAGGTCAAGGTCAGTGGAATATCAGCTAAATATCCAGACTTATTATCTCTATGATGTAAACGAGCAAAAATACCACTGGCTTTTATATGGCGTTGCAAGCCGGTTAAATCAAACCAATATTGCCACTTTTCTTGCGAAATTTTTTCATTGGGTAGATAATTTAGCACCTGTTGTCGATAATCTTCGATGAGAGGCAGCAGTAATTCATCAGGCCAACGCACGTAACAATCTCTCAGTAGTGAAACTAAATCGTAAATTATCGGACCTTGAACCGCATCTTGAAAATCAATAATACCCAGTGTTTTATCATTTAACAGCATAATATTTCGACTGTGGTAATCTCGATGCATAAAAACTTTCGGTTGCTCGGTTATGGCAGCAACTAACAGTTCAAAACACGAGTTTAAGCGTGTTTTTTCATCAACAGTCAAATAAACCCCTAAATGTTTTTCCAGTAACCAATCATTAAATATAGCGAGTTCAGTATAAATGAAACCTTCATCATATAAAGGTAGGCTAGCAACTATTGTTTTTTTACAGGCAAGCACTTTGTTCAGCTCAGCTATTGCATAACGGTAATATTGATGCATATTTTCCTGACAAAGCTTTTCTGCCAATAAACAGTCACCAAAGTCACTTAGACAAAGAAAACCTTGCTTAAGATCGACAGCAATAATTTCTGGTACCTTAATACCCACTTGCCGCAAAGCTTTTTGCACATTAACAAAAGCAAGGTTATTCGATAAATTTACTGGTGCATCAACAGCAATATAATGTTGACCTTGATATTGAATGCGAAAATAGCGTCGAAAACCCGCGTCACCCGTTAGTGGTATTAAGCTAATATTTTCTGCTGAAAAATGACTGACTAGCCACTGATGCAACGCTTTAGTTCTTATATTGTTCAATGAGTGATATCTCTACAAATACAGATTATAATTATCAAGCAATGGAAAAGTACTGAATTATACCGCGTCAAAAACTGACTATCTTCATAGGGCTGTTTTAATGATTAATGGCTACTATCAATAAAAACATTACAACGATATCTACTTTCGATAAAATATTTTGCTTAACTTAAATAGATTGGTAATTTTAACTTAACTGGCGCTATATTTTGCTGCTTAAAGTTATTTCAGTATAACTAATTAGCAGGCTAATGAAAATTGCTATATTATTATTGCCTTTAGCGGTAAAATGCCGCTCTGAATCTAGGCTTTGTATTTTTTAAAGTTAATTATCCGGACCATAAATGCGTTTTCCCTTAAACAAAATATCCCTTGTCTTCTTGTTGCCTTGTACATTTACCAGCAATGCGAAAAACACTGAAATAAATACAAATAATGCTAGCCTATGTCCAATTCCTAATTACGCTAACATTGCCGATAAAAACGGTAGAGCCCCAAATAACAACTTTATTATTTTATCGTCGACCTCAAGTATAAAAAAAGGTGAATATGCCACGTTTACTGGTGGTGTAACCTTACTAAACCAAGATAAGTCTGTTGTAGCCGATGAACTATCGATTAATCGCACAACCTCAACGGTCAACGCTGATGGCGATATACATTTTCAAAATAAAGGTATCGATATTTTTGCTGACTCACTTAATATTAACCAACTACAGAAAACCACCTCTCTGACAGCGACGTCATATCAACTGAGCGACTCTCCGGGACATGGTAGCGCAGAAAAAATCAATATTAACGGCAACGGTAAAACCCTGAGCTTTATCGACTCCAGTTTTACTACTTGTTACGGCCCTGTACCTGACTGGCAGATGCGAGCGAGTGAAATTAATATTTCATCTGATGAAAAGTCATTAGAAGCTTACAACGCTCGTTTCAGTCTCTTTAATATACCAGTTTTATATGTTCCTTATTTAACAATGCCAATAGGTAACGACCGACAATCTGGCTTTTTATACCCCAAAATTAGCTCTTCTAACAATTCGGGGATAGAAATAGAAACCCCCTATTATATAAATATAGCGGAAAATATGGATGCGACAATAACTCCACGTTATATGTCAGATAGAGGGACACAGCTGATAACAGAGTTTAGATATTTAGAGGGCTTACAGTCTGGGAAAATTGATATTGAGTATCTGAACAAAGATAAGAAGCTCATCAATAATGATGACTCTCGCTATTTAGCACGCTTTCAGCATGTTGGTACATTTTCACAACGATTTAGAGCCCACGTTGATTACACTACGATCAGCGATGACAACTACCTCGTTGATTTAGGCAGCAGCCAATTTAACTCTAATGATTCTTATCTATATCAAGTCGGTGAAATTGCCTACTTCGCTGAAAACTGGCAATCGACCTTAAAGCTACAAGATTTCGAAGTATTAGGTAATCATCAACACAGTTATAAAACTTTGCCGCAAATTGAAATAAGCCGTCAACAGAAGCTCGCTAATTTTGATGGTATTCTTGACATATATTCAGAATTATCAAGCTTTGACACCGCCGATGAAACTCAACCGACCGCACAAAGATACCATGTAGAGGCTGGCCTGTTATATCCTATAGCAAGTCCTGCTTGGTTTTTGAACTCGGAAGTTAAAGTGCTTCAAACCAATTACCATCAAAACAACATTAGCGATGGCAGCCTTTTAGAAAAGAATGTTAGCCGGACGTTACCTAAAATACGTTTTCATGGCGGTGTTAATTTTGATCGAAACCTAACCTTGTTTAATAAAGGCTATAACCAGACCTTAGAACCACAATTACAGTACCTTTATATTCCAGAGAAAGATCAGAATAATATTGGTATTTACGACACGACAAATTTACAAGATGACTATAATGGTTTATTTCGTGACCGTCGTTTTAGTGGTATTGACCGTATAGCGCAAGCCAATCAAATATCTTGGGGGGTAACAAGCCGATTACTAACCGAAGAAAACAATGAAGTACTGCGCTTCAGTTTAGGTCGTATTGTTTACTTTAACGAAAGTAACTTTAATAGCAGTGAACAAGATACAGTCGTTGATAAGTCAGCTCTCGCTGCCGATATCTTTCTACATTTAAGTCGTAACTGGCAGTTTAGTTCTGATATTCAGTATAATACTGATTTAAGCGTTACTAATAAAAGTCAAACATCGTTGGATTATTTATTTTCTGATAATCAAACAATTCAATTGAACCATCGATATGCTCGCGATGTCTCAGGAGAGTCATTAGAGCAAATGTCATTGGCAACTAGCGTTAAAATTGCCAACCGCTGGCAGTTTGTAGGTCGATTTACCCAAGATCTAAAAGGAAAACGTAGTATCGAAAGTTACGCGGGCCTTGAATATAGTAGTTGTTGTTGGGGAATTCGCTTTACTTATCATCGCAATATTAATTCAAAGATTGACGATGCGGGTAACATAAATGAAAATCGAGATGCATTTGATAGCAGTTTTAACATTCAATTTGTATATAATGGTATAAATAGCAATAAATCGTCCAACAGTGTTGGAGATATGTTTAATTCAAGTATATTTGGCTATAAACGCCCTTACTTCCTCAATAACTAATAAAAGAAATTTACGTTACATGAAAAATTCATTGAAATTATTACTTCTTGGCTCGGTGTTTATTTTTAGTTCTCTTACCCAAGCGTTTGCCGCTGAAGTTGAACTAGACCGAGTAGCCGTCGTTGTTAATAGTGGTGTGGTATTAAAATCTGAAATACAAGATCTCATCCACTCAGTTACCGTACAAGCGAAAAAAAACAACCAAACTTTACCATCAGATACTGCCTTACGTACCCAAGTAACCGAGAAGTTAATTAATGATGCTATCATTTTACAACTTGGCGAACGTATGGGGATTCAAATTAGTGACGCTCAGCTTGATGAAACCCTGGCGAATATGGCAAAGGACAGTAAGCAATCACTTGAGGAATTTCGTCAAATGCTGGTCTCTGATGGCCTAGATTATGAAAAATACCGTGAAAACATTCGTAATGAATTAATTTCAGGTGAAGTTCGTCGTGCTAGTTTGCGCCGTCGCATTTACATTTCTCCGCAAGAAATAGCAAACTTACTGTCAGTCATGAAAGAACAAACCAATGCTGACATTGAATATCGTTTAGGCCATATTTTAATTGAATTTCCTAGTAACCCTAAACAAAGCGATATTAGTGCCGCTAAAACCCGCGCTGAGAAAGTACTAGAACTATTAAATAGTGGTAGTGACTTTACCAATATTGCTATGACCTCATCAGGTGGCGCTAATGCACTTGAAGGTGGTGACTTAGGCTGGAAAAGCATTAATGAAATGCCAACATTATTCTCTGAGTTAGTTGATGGACAAGAAAAAGGCAGTATTTTCGGCCCTATTCGTACCGGGCTAGGCTTTAGTATTGTAAAGTTAGTTGATGTTCGTGGCCGTCAGACCGTAGAAGTTGAAGAAGTTAAAGCCAGTCACATCTTAATTAAGCCCTCGATTATTTTAAGTGAAGCGAAAGCCAAAGCATTATTAGCAGGTTTCGTTGAAAAGCTTAATGCCGGTGAAGCTGACTTTGCTGAACTTGCCAAAGAGTATTCAGAAGGCCCGACATCAGTACGTGGTGGTGATTTAGGCTGGTCAGATCCAAGTAAATATGAAGCTGCATTTTCTGATGCGTTAGCCAGTTTAGATATTGATGAAATTCATAAACCATTTCGTTCATCTTATGGTTGGCACATTGCTAAACTAACCGGTCGAAGAACATTAGATGCTACTGAGCAAATGAATGAAAACCGTGTTTATCAACTACTTTATAATCGAAAATTTAGTATGGAAGGCGCACGCTGGATCAAAGAAATGCGTGATGAAGCCTATATAGAAATAATCGATACGGAACAGAAATAGTGTTAACAAGAATTGCTATAACACCAGGTGAGCCTGCAGGCGTCGGCCCTGATTTGATGATACAAATAGCTCAACAGGATTGGCCTACGCAAATTGTTGCTGTTGCCTCTCCAGAGCTGCTAAGTGAAAGAGCGAAACGATTAAATTTGCCGCTTAACATTAAATTATACAATCCCGATGATGAAGTTACCGCACATCAAGCAGGTACGTTAATTGTTTTGCCTGTAGCTTTAGAAGATACTTGCGAACCGGGTGTTCTTAACGCTAACAATGGCCACTATGTGGTTGAAACTTTACGTATTGCTAGTGAAAAAAACATTTCTGGTGAGTTTGATGCAGTTGTCACGGGCCCCGTTCATAAAGGTTTAATAAACCAAGCCGGCATCGCATTTAGTGGTCATACCGAGTACTTCGCTAATCAAGCCAATTGCTCTGACGTTGTTATGATGTTAGCAACAGAAGGCTTAAGAGTGGCGTTAGTCACAACGCATATTCCTTTAGCCTATGTTTCTAAAGCTATCACCCATGAGCGCCTACAAAAAGTAACTCGAATATTAAACCAAGATTTAATTAATAAGTTTGGTATACCTAAGCCTAAAATTTATGTTTGTGGTATCAATCCTCATGCGGGTGAAGACGGGCATTTAGGGCGAGAAGAGATTGATGTTATGATCCCTGCTTTAAACGAGTTACGTGCAGAAGGTATGAACCTTATTGGCCCTCTGCCTGCCGATACCATTTTTCAAGCAAAATATCTTAATGATGCCGATGCTATTTTAAGTATGTTTCATGATCAGGGTTTACCCGTACTTAAATTCAAAGGTTTTGGCGCTTCAGTAAACATTACGTTAGGACTCCCCTTTATTAGAACATCAGTTGATCATGGTACCGCCTTAGACTTAGCCGGTACTGATAAAGCTGATGTTGGTAGTTTTAATGAAGCCATAAACGCTGCAATAACATTAGCTAACAATCAAGTACAAGATTAATTCGAGCAATAAAAACTATGAGTAAAAACTCCCATTTAGGCCATCAAGCTAAAAAGCGTTTTGGACAGAACTTCTTGCATAATGATGCCATTATTAGCAATATTGTTGACGCTATCAATCCAGAGCCCAATGAAAACTTAATTGAAATTGGTCCTGGCTTAGGTGCACTTACTGAGCCTGTAGTCGAACGTGCTGGTCAACTGAGCGTAGTAGAGCTAGATAGAGATTTAGCGCACAGATTGCGTCATCATCCATTTTTAGCGCCTAAATTAACCATTTATGAAGAAGATGCGTTAAAATTTGATTTTGGACAATTAGCCAGCGATGAAAAACCGTTACGTATTTTTGGCAATTTACCTTATAACATTTCAACACCACTTATCTTTCATTTACTGACTTTTAAAGACAAAGTTAGAGATATGCACTTTATGCTGCAAAAAGAAGTTGTTCAGCGTATGGCATCAGGTGAGAACTGTAAGGCTTATGGCCGCTTATCAATCATGACCCAATACCAGTGTCAGGTTATTCCTGTCATGGAAATAGGGCCCGAAGCTTTTAAGCCTGCTCCTAAAGTTGACTCGGCAATTGTTCGATTGATACCACATAAAACCATCAAAAACCCAGTTAAAGACATCAATTCATTAAACAAGGTCTGTTTAGCCGCATTTAATCAACGCCGAAAAACTATCCGTAATAGCTTTAAAAAGCTAATTTCGGCTGAACAGTTAACAGCGTTAGGTATAGATCCTGGGCTTCGTCCTGAAAACTTAGCACTAGCAGACTTTGTTATGCTAGCCAACTTTGTCACCGACAACCCAATTGAAGCTAACGATGAGTGATGAAGGTAGCCTGTTGGCATCGGAAGTTTTAGTACTAGTTGCCAGTCAATACATTGCTCAGCAGTCGGTCGATGCCGAGCAACAATTTGTTTTTAGTTACACCATCACTATTAGCAATAATAGTGTTAAAACGGTACAACTTTTAAACCGATACTGGCTCATTACCGATGCAAATGGTGATACCAGTGAAGTATCAGGTGAAGGGGTTATTGGTCAACAGCCTTTTATTAAAGCCGGCGAGAGCTTTACTTATAGCAGTGGCTGCCTGTTAAAATCACCTTTAGGCTATATGCAGGGCCATTACCAAATGCAAGTAAGCTCGGGGGAAATAGTTAACATTGATATACCTGTATTTCGTTTAGTAAAACCCAACGTATTAAATTAACGAGCATTTATGGCTATTTATTTCGTCGGTGACATACAAGGCTGCTATAGCGAATTAAAGGCGCTATTAACTCAAGTTGCTTTTTCTCGTCAAAATGATCAACTTTATGTCGCTGGCGACTTAGTCGCTAGGGGGCCTAATTCTCTTGAAACCTTACGTTTTATTAAATCCTTAGGTAAGAGTGCAAAAGTCGTGCTCGGTAATCACGACTTACACCTACTCGCCGTTTATTACGGTATCAAAAAAGTTAAAAAACAGGACAAACTATCGGCATTATTATCCGCTCCTGATTTGACCTCTTTAATGACTTGGTTAATCCAACAACCACTAATTCAAAAATTACCAGATGAAGAAACTTATATGAGTCATGCTGGACTTTCCCCGCAATGGACGCCTAATCAGGCATTATTACAAGCGGAGATAGCGCAACAACATTTAAGGTCTTCAGAAGCAAAACATTGGTTGAGCCAAATGTATGGTGAGCAACCAATAGATTGGCAAAATGCCGACGACGATATTAGTCGTTTTAGGTTTACAATAAATTCCTTAACCCGTATGCGTTATTGCTACGCTGATGGAAGTTTGGACTTTAGCTGTAAAGAGAGTCCAAGTAACGCCCCTAAAACACTATCCCCTTGGTTTGAGTTTAGACATATTAACGAAAATACTCAGTGGGTATTTGGTCACTGGGCGGCATTAATGGGCTGCTGTCAGCCTAAAAACATATATGCACTTGATACCGGTTGCGTTTGGGGGCAACATTTGACCATACTAAGGTGGCATGATAAAAAGTTATTTACTGAACAGTCACATAAAAAGTTAAGATAAGGTATGACTTTGGTTTCAAAAGTGAGTCAGCTTGTTATACTAGCCACAAGACTTATTTACATTCCTTTGTAGTCTGATAATAATTAATGATTACCCGCATTAATAATAAAAGTTATTATTAATCTCGTAATCAACAAATGATTTAATTTATATATTGGTGGGATCTATGAAATTAACAGTAGCAATGAAAATAATTGGTGGCTTTACCATTATTTCACTTTTACTCTTTGTAACCAGCGCAATATCATGGAATAGTTTAAATACTATTGGCGATGCTACAAAACAGCAAAACGAGCTTGCAATACCAACATTAAAAGGTAGTAACAAGCTAGCTAACGATCTAACCGGTATTGGCAACTTAACACTTCGCGCTTATTACCAAACGGCGCTAGCACCACTTGCACAGAACCAAACAGCTTTTGACGCGAGTAAAAGTGATTTCAGAGCCCAACTAAAAAAGCTCAAAAGCCTAGTGCAAGACGAAGCAAGCTTAATCGCTAACTTACGCAAAGTTGACCCTGTTTATGAAAGTTTAGAAAGTGAAATTGACAGTGTTATTAATAGTCGTAAGTTTGCCATAGAGCAACATCTTGAACTGATTGAAAAAATAGATTTTATTGAAGAGAAAGCCGACGATACTGCTACTATTTTATTAGATCTTGCCGATCATAGACTTGCTGACACAAAGCTACAACGTGCAGTAAGTCTAGCTGAACGTTTAGAAACGTTACTAAATAGTATGGTCAGCTCATCGTTTGAATACCGTGAAATTAGTGACCAGCAATCAGCTGAGTTAGTCACGAGTGAAATCGAAAATTCATTTAATGATATTGAAAAATCAATTAATGATGTTGTGAGTGAGTTAAACACCCAGGGTGTGGCTGACATTGCTGACGAACTTATGGATAGTTTTTCAGCATTGCAGAATTACATCACAGGCAATGAAAAAATATTTACCAATAAAAATAACCAACTCAATGCGATTGCTGCAGCAACCGCGAGTTTAGCATTAGCTGAGAATGGTATCAGTAGCGCCAATGCTATCCTCGAAAAGCAGGTTAATCTCGCCAATAGCACAGCGATCACAACCGGTATTTTAGTGAAAGAGTCAGTCTCTGACGGCACACGTAACACCTTTTTTATTACCTTAGTATCTATTGTATTAGCGATAATTATTGCTTGGATCACATTAACCAGTATTACACGCCCATTACGCCGCGTGAATGAGATGCTAAATGTTGTTGCTTCTGGCGATTTATCTCGAAAATTAGATGAAAGTGGTAATGATGAATTTGCCCAACTTTCGCGTAATTGTAATTTATTGATTGATAGTCTGAGAAGTTTAATTCAAGGTATTGTCAGCCGTTCAATTCAGTTAGCTACAGCCGCAGAACAAATGTCGTCTGTAACAGCGCAAAGCACCAGCGCGATAGAAGAACAACGCAACCAGGTTGAACAGGCAGCCTCTGCAACAACAGAAATGAGTCAAACTTCTCAAACTGTACTATCAAGCGTGAATGATGCATTAGGTGGCATTAAATTAGCTGATGACGAAGCAGAACGTATTAAAATCATCTCAAAAAACAACTTAAGCACCATTAGATTACTCGCCAATGAAGTAGAGTCGGCATCACAAGTGATTAATAAGCTTCAAAGTGATAGTGCGTCAATTGGTGGCATTTTAGATGTTATTAGAAGTATTGCTGACCAAACTAACTTATTAGCACTAAACGCAGCTATTGAAGCAGCACGTGCAGGTGAGCATGGCCGAGGCTTCGCTGTTGTTGCTGACGAAGTAAGAACACTGGCAAGCAGAACGCAAGAATCGACCCAAGAAATTCAAAATATGATTGAAGTACTACAAGCCGGTGCTGAAGAAGCGGTTTCTGTGATGGATACCGGCAAGCAGCAAACAACCACTTGTGTAGAGCAAAGCATTGAATCAGAAAAAGCACTAGAGTCAGTTACCGAAGCAGTACATGACATATACGATCGTAGCTCACAAATAGCAACAGCTGCTGAAGAGCAAAGTGCTGTAGCTCATGAAATAAGTGAAAATCTAGAATCAATTGTTGCCATTGCTGAACAAACTACTGCCGGCTCTCAGCAAACCGCGGAGTCAAGTAGTGAAGTAGCGCGCTTAGCTGATGAACTACAACAGTCAGTACAAGAGTTTAAACTTTAACTTTTATTCACACTAAAAGTTAAACATTAAAAAAGAGCGCTTAGGCGCTCTTTTTGTATCAAGAGTATCAATATCTAACTTTTTTCATAGACCGTAAAATTTAATTGATACTGGTTTTTATCATCGCTAGGACGAAGTTCACTCGACATTTTTTTCCAAACATTGAAATCATATTCAGGAAAATAGGTATCACCATCGATATCGGCGTCTATATGAGTAATATACAGCCGCTGTGCCGCCGCTAAGCAATATTGATAGATTGCTCCTCCACCTATCACCATAACTTCTTCTACATCGTTTACTAAAGCTAATGCGGCATCGACAGAACTAACAACATCAACACCTTCAGCTTGATAGTTACCATCGCGTGAAATAACAATATTTTGTCGGCCTGGTAGAGGTCGACCAATAGACTCATAGGTTTTTCGTCCCATAATAATCGGCTTACCTAAAGTCGTTTTTTTAAAATAAGCTAAATCAGCTGGTAAGTGCCACGGCATAGCATTATTTTTTCCGATCACACGGTTATTGGCATGCGCCACTATCATTGAAAGTATGGTCATAAAGTTTATTTATTGTGAATATATGGCTAAATTTGGCAATATTATACGTTATTACAGACAACAAAAAAGGTGCAATTGTCTGACAACAAATGCACCTTCTAATTAACCTCAGTTCGGCTTATTTACGATACTCGACTTCAACATCGTAATCATCTTCATCCCAGTCTTCATCATCAAGATCATCTTCCAACTCTGCAATAGCGTCTTCATGATAAGTATCCCATTTAAATTCAACGGTTTTACCATCAATTGGTGTCTCTTCTTCTTCTGGTGGTAAGGCTTCAATAAAGCTCATTACCCCCTGACACAAGTCTTCAGTGCCAGTGCGATTGAAAGCAGAAATACTGCGAACTTCACCTTCCCAGCCTAAACCTTCAATAACACGGTCAGTAATTTCTTTTGCTTCTTCTTCAAGCAGTAAGTCTAACTTATTGAAAACCAGCCAACGTGGTTTCCCTGCAAGTTCTGCAGAATGTGTCTCTAGTTCAGCAGCAATAGTTCTAGCATTTTCTAATGGATCAGAACCATCTACCGGCATCACATCAACGACATGCAATAAAATACGACAACGCTCCAAGTGTTTAAGAAACTGTGTTCCTAAGCCTGCCCCCTCTGCCGCACCTTCTATTAAGCCTGGAATATCGGCAATAACAAAGCTACGTTGAGAATCTAAACGTACCACGCCTAGATTAGGCACTAAAGTGGTAAACGGGTAATCGGCTACTTTCGGCTTAGCAGCTGAAACACTGCGAATCAAAGTAGATTTACCTGCATTAGGTAAACCAAGTAAGCCAACATCGGCGAGCAATAACAACTCAAGTTTTAGGTTACGTATTTCGCCGGGTGTACCATCAGTTTTCTGACGTGGAGCACGGTTAGTACTACTTTTAAAGCGAGTATTACCTAAACCATGCCAGCCACCTTTAGCGACTAATAATTTTTGATCATGGTGAGTCAAATCACCTAATTGCTCGCCAGTGTCAACATCAGCAGCACGAGTACCAACGGGAACTTTTAGATATAAATCTTCAGAACCTTTACCCGTACAGTCTCGACTGCGGCCATTTTCACCACGTTTCGCGCGATGAAATCTTTCAAAACGGTAATCGATTAGTGTATTCCAGCTTTCATCAGCAATTAAGTACACATCGCCGCCATCACCGCCGTCGCCGCCGTTTGGTCCACCGAATTCAATATACTTTTCTTTACGAAAACTAACTAAACCATTGCCACCGTCGCCGGCTTCTACGCGAATCTCTACTTCATCTACGAATTTCATGGTGTTTTTAAACACTCCAAACTTTATTTTCTGCTACGTATTATAAATGATTTATTTCAATTAGGTTTGAACAATGTCATTTTTTATACAATTTGTAACGAATAGTCATAAATTCAACCAACATCATTAATTAACTGATCTACTTTACACGTAGGAAAACACTCAAATATAAGGCATTTATTTTAATAATTAGTCTATTAACTATTAAGCAACGCAGTAGTCGGCTGTTTCAACCAGTTGAAATGATCAGATAATTAGTTAGATTGGTATTAGTTGCAAAAAAAAACCCTGCGTAACAGCAGGGTTTTATAAGTTTGCGTATTACTACTCAGCGATAATGCTTACAAACTTGCGGTTTTTAGGACCTTTTACTTCAAATTGTACTTTACCGTCTGATAAAGCAAATAAAGTGTGGTCTTTACCGATACCCATGTTATCACCAGCGTGGAAACGAGTACCACGTTGACGAACAATGATGTTACCTGCTAAAACAGCTTCGCCACCAAAGCGTTTAACACCTAGGCGTTTAGCTTCTGAATCACGACCGTTACGTGTACTACCCGCAGCTTTCTTATGTGCCATTGTAAATCGCTCCTAGTTAGCCGTTGATGCCAGTAATTTTCACTTCAGTGAACCATTGACGATGGCCCGCTTCTTTACGTGAATGCTTACGACGTTTAAATTTAACAATTTTAACTTTGTCAGCGCGACCTTGGTTTACAACCTCAGCCACAACTTTACCACCAGCAATGTAAGGCGCGCCTACATTGATGCTCTCGCCATCGGCGATCATTAAAACGTTTTCGAATTCTACTGCAGCACCAATTTCAAGTTCAATTTTCTCTAAACGAACTGTTTGGCCTTCAGTTACACGATGCTGTTTACCACCGCTTTGGAATACCGCGTACATAGCTACTCCGTACTGCGCCATCATCTATGGACGACGCTTAAATTTAAAATTATAGGGCGCGAATTCTACGCGAAGAAATCGGCGAGGGCAAGTATAAAAGCAATGATTTATTATTATTTTTATATATCTTGAAACTTCTCGCTTGGAAAACTTCTATCGTCATGAATTTCGTGTAAAATTAGTCTGTGAAATCGCCAGTATTCTAACACTAAAGTCCATTTAAGGTAACTCGTTACGCTTTATGAATATCAAAAATATCCAAACATTAGCTCACCAAGACATGACAGCAGTCAACGATCTTATCTTTTGTAAACTGCATTCTGATGTTGCCCTTATAAATCAATTAGGCGTATATATTGTTAATGGTGGTGGTAAGCGTATGCGACCGTTGCTCACGGTACTTGCTGCTCGTGCAATAGGCTATCAAGGTAGTGAACACTTACAACTCGCTGCAATTGTTGAGTTTATTCATACCTCAACACTCTTGCATGATGATGTTGTTGATGAATCTAATATGCGTCGTGGTCGTGAAACCGCTAATGCTATGTTCGGTAACAGTGCCAGTGTACTCGTCGGTGATTTTTTATATTCACGTTCATTTCAAATGATGAGTGAGCTAAATAACCTAAGAATTATGGACATTCTATCAGATGCAACCAACATCATTGCTGAGGGTGAAGTATTACAATTAATGAATTGTAATGATCCAGACACCACTGAAGATAGCTATATGCAAGTTATTTACTGTAAAACAGCGAAGCTATTTGAAGCAGCAACACGACTTGCCGCCGTGATTGCCAATCAAGACCAAGCAACAGAATTAGCAATGTTAAATTACGGTAAACATTTAGGTACTGCTTTTCAGTTGGTTGATGACATTATGGATTACACCGCTGACGCACAAGAAATGGGCAAAAATGTCGGTGATGATTTAGCTGAAGGTAAACCAACATTACCGCTGTTATATGCCATGGAACATGGTAATGAGCAGCAAAAAATCATGATCCGCAACGCCATTGAACATGGTGATGGTATGGATCACCTTGATGATATTCTCGCAGCCATGAAGCAAACAGGCTCGTTAGTTTACACTCAGAAGAAAGCAGAACAAGAGGCTGATAAGGCGATTAATGCCATCGCTATGTTGCCGGAATCAGAACACAAGCAAGCCTTGATTGCCTTGGCACATATTGCTGCGAACCGTAGCCACTAAATCTGATAAGCAACAGTGAAGCTTTTCGCTTTCTGTTGCTTAATGCCATGCTATTCGTGCATAGCATGTTTATCTCGTTCGAGAATATCACTAGTAGCCCATTGCTATCTTCTGTAAATTATCCCCACTGAATTATTTTCATGTATGGAATAAAACATGACCGCCAAACCCAATACTCATTGCCTAAGCATCAACCAAAATAATTTTGGCCAATTAAGTAATGGCAAAAATGTACAACTTTTCACTTTATCCAATATCCAGGGCACTGCAGTTAAAATTACCAACTATGGCGGTATTATTGTCGCTCTAAACACACTCGATAAACACGGCATGTCAGCTGACATTGTGCTTGGTTATGATGATATTAGTGCTTATGAAACAGATCCCTACTACTTCGGTGCCATTATTGGTCGTTATGCTGGGCGGATTGATCAGGGGCTATTGTCAATTAATGGTAAAAACTATCAACTGAGTATTAATAATAGCGACAACCAACTCCATGGCGGTTTACAGGCATTAAACAAACAGCTATGGCAGGCAACAACACAAAGCACAACTGAAAAAGTTAGCCTAATACTGCAACATAGTAGCCCAGATGGTGATAATGGTTTTCCGGGCAACGTTGACTTCAAAGTCAAATACAGCCTAAACAATAACAATGAATTCTCCATTGAATATTTTGCCACGACAGATAAAACCACGGTAATCAATCTAACTCAGCATAGTTATTTTAATTTAGCTGGACACAATTCGGGGGAAATTTATCAACACCAAATTCAAATAAACGCGGATCACTTTTTACCCATGGATGAACGCGTTTACCCGACCGGCGAAATTCGAAACGTTAACAATACCCAGCATGACTTTCGTCAATTAACCGCTATTAATAAGCATATTAACAATGATGATGAGCAAATAACCATTGCCAAAGGTTTTGATAATTATTGGTTAAGTAATCATAACGCTATCACTAAAGCAGCATTTCTGGCCAAAGCATTTGAGCCAAAATCAGGCAGACAACTAACAGTCTATAGCGACCAACCTAGCTTAGTATTCTATACCGCTAATTACATTGATGGCAGCCAAATAGGTAAGGGAAACTTTATTTATCAAAAGCATGGGGCATTTTGTTTTGAGCCGCTTCGCTTAGCCACTCAGCGTTCCGGGGCAAATATTAACAACACCCTACTTCAGCCTGAAGCGCCTTTTTATAGTAAAACACGCTTTGTTTTTCAGACTCACTCTTAGCTGTAAACATATTAAGCGCTCAAGGTATTTATCTTTAACAAAGTGCAAGTACTAGACTTTTATCTCAGGCATAAAAAAGGCAAGCTTTACGCGCTTACCTTCAATGATCAAGACTATGTCAGTACTGATTTATTTAATCTTGTACTGAGACACCTAATAACAAACTAATATCTTTAGTGATCTCAGCAATACGATTAACATCCGTTGGTGCAATAAAAATGGTGTCATCGCCAGCTAGCGTACCGAGAATACCTGTTGATTCACCTAAACTATCTAACATTCTTGATATCAATGGCGCTCCACCAATACCTGTTTTCAAGATAATTTGCATATTATTATGTTTAACACTGATCACAACCGACTGGATCGCTTGCTTTGACTTAGGTACCGCCAATTCATCAGGTAGAATATACACCACCTGCTCACTTGCATTGCGCATTTTTACCGCGCCAAGTTTCGATAACAAGCGTGATATTTTCGCTTGCGACATATTTTTAAAGCCTTGCTCGGCAAGTGCATTCGCTAACTGACTTTGTGAACCATAGCATTGCTCTTTTAATAGCGCTTTAAATGCTAAGATTAATTCTGCTTCATTTTTTTTACGACTTGTGGTCATTATTTAGCTCAAAACGGAAATACCTAAGCTCTATTGTATAAAATAAAAAAAAATTCAGCCATTTTTTATTTTATCCCTCATCATTATTTAACAACTTGTCGGCGCTGCTCGGTTAATCCCATCGCTAAAATAAATGGATTTTGTTTTTGTTGAGCAATAAAATCAGCCTTAGTTTGTAAATTTAACCATTGATGCGAAATTAAACTTTGCGCTACGGCGCCCCCTAGCGTTGCGCCAGGACCTAAAATAATTAACTTATCAGGCGCAAACTCTTTAATCGCCACCTCTATCGCTTTAGAAAAATTGTAAGGCGCAACCACTTGGGTATCAAGTGTATAGTTATATAATTGCTCAGTGTCACAGCTATACGGTTGCCATACTTGTCCTAAACCATCAATTAATGGCACTTTCGGCGTAGTGAACATATCTGCTGACAGTTGAGCCAATGCTTGCTCAGAAATATCTTTTAGCAATGGTGTATGAAAAGCCGCATGATTAAATAAATTCATTGGGTATCTATCTTGCACCACAGGTAGTAATGCTTCTAGTGCTTTTAAGCCAAGCTTATTACCACCAAAAACAATATAACCACCTAAGTTAATCGAGACATAAACCTCACAGCCGCTTTGCTGATTAGCTTGAGCTAACCATTGCCTGACTTGTTGCTGCTTTTCGTTATCAATTTGCCAATCGTCATTAATAATAGGATAAATCATCTGACCACCGACTAAGCCGTCGGTCATCATGGAGCCCATAGTATTAATTAACTCAATGGCCTGCTTTGGTGCTAAAGCTTCAGCAACAGCCAAGGCGATATACCAGCCCATCGAGTTACCTGTCACTGCAACAATATCAAATTCATCTTGATTAATGGCTTGGTAGTCAGCTAAAGCACAGGCATAGATCAACGCAGAAGCGTTTTCACCGGCGGTGTGCACACGCATATTATAGTTTTCCATGTTATCAAGCTCTGACACTTTCACTTGCCCTTGACGGTCCCGGTAATCGTCAATTAGTGAAATTATTTCAGTTTTATCACTATGTAAACGCTGTAAATACCCAAGCTCTTCTTTATTGTAAGTACCGCGGCCGGGACAAATAACCACAGCACGCTGCTTAGTATTATTTACTGGTGTGTTTTTTGACAAACTCATTGGCATACCTCCATTGCAGCAGCAATAATTTTATCGACCGACGGCAACACTTCATAAGCCGCGGCGCCTAACGGAATAAAACTATCACTGGCAGTAACACGTTTTATTTTTGCCCCTGCGCTAGCTTGTTCATGAATTAAGGTCACCAAAGCTTCACTGATTGAACCCGTTTGACGGCATTCATCAACAATCAATACATGCTCGCAAGCATTCACTTGTGCCAAAATGCCTTGTTCATCAAGTGGTGCTAACCAACGTAAGTCCACCACTCGGGCATCAATGCCTTGCTGTGCTAATTTATATTGCGCTTGGCGAGATAAATAATTGCCATTACCATACGTTAAAATACATAATTGCTTACCTGAGCCAGCAACTTTAACCCCTAAATCCATATTATTACTTTGCAATGCCGGTCGTTGATACTCATACGTCCATAAGCCATCACCCTCTTGATGTAAATCTTTAGTCATATACAAAGCAATAGGCTCTAAAAAAACTACCATCCGCTGCTGCTCTTGGGCTAAACGTACGCTCGTTCGCATCATTTCAACCGCGTCAGCACCATTCGATGGACAAGCAATAATCAGACCTGGAATATCACGAAAAACAGCAAACGAATTATCATTATGAAAATGACCACCAAAACCCTTTTGATAAGCTAAACCAGCAATACGGATCACCATAGGGTTGGTAAACTGACCATTGGAGAAAAATGGCAATGTGGCGGCTTCACCACGAATTTGATCTTCCGCATTATGAACATAAGCCAGAAATTGAATTTCAGGTATTGGTAAAAAACCATTATGAGCTAAGCCAATAGCGGTACCTAAAATCGTTTGTTCATCTAATAAAGTATTAATTACTCGGTTTTTACCAAAGCGCTCGCATAATTTCGCGGTCACATTATACACACCACCTTTTTTGCCAATGTCCTCTCCACACATGACTATGTTTGGATACTCAGCCATTAGGTCCATCAGCGCCCAATTAATCAGCTTGGCTAAATGCTGTTTTTTAGCGAGGTTATGCTTTTCATGTTTAAAAATTTCTGCCCGTTTTTCTTCACTCACCACAATAGAGCTGCGCGCTTTGCTAATGTTTGGAACAATGCTAGCCATAACCGCATCAGCAGAGGTAAGTTTTTCTTTACTGGCAGCATTGTCAGCAATAACCGCAATTCGCTGTTCAATATGTTGATAAATTTCAATTAAAGCTTCTGAAGTTAAAATATTGTTTTCTAGTATAATACGCGCTGTGTGTAATAACGGATCCTGAAATTCTGTGGCACTAATATCAGCCAGTTCACGATAAACAAACTCGGCATCAGAGCCCGCATGTCCTAATAAACGTACCGTGCGAACATGCAAAAATACCGGTTTACGCATTTCACGTGCAATACGCTCTGCCTCTTTCGCAGTTTTATAAGTATCTAAAATATTTAAACCATCACAATAAAGATAAGTTAGACCGGCTCTATTTTTATAATTAGCCGCGATCCAACCTGTCGGTGTCGCCGTTGAAATACCAATACCGTTATCTTCACAAACAAAAACAATTGGCATAGGGATCGACTGATAAGCGGCCCAAGCCGTACTATTTATCGCTCCTTGTGTCGTCGAATGGTTTGATGAAGCATCGCCAAAGTTACAAATAATTACGCCGTCACTCGGAATTTCGCCTTGATGCGCTAAACGTTTCGCTAACGGAATACTGTAAGCTGCACCCATTGCTTTGGGTAAATGTGAGGCTATGGTACTGGTTTGTGGCGGTATCGATAGGGCTTTACTGCCCAACACTTTATGACGCCCGCCCGAAATAGGATCATCCTTTGAGGCCGCAAATGATAACAACATGTCATATAACGACGTTTGCCCTGGTACTTGCTTACCCCGTTGAATAACAAATGCGCCGCTACGATAATGTAAAAAAGCCATATCCGTGGCACGAAATGCCTTAGCATAAGCGGCATTACCCTCGTGACCAGAGCTACCAATGGTATAAAAGCTCTGACCTTTTTTTTGCATCACACGTGACTGCAAATCAAGGTGTCGGCTCATCACTTGCGTTTCAAATAAATCGATAACATCAGTAGCTGATAAGCCAACATCCGATGGCGTTAAGTTAATTGATGATTCAGGTAAAGTACGGGCACGGACAAAATTGATAAAGTTTTCTTTCACCAATTGATTACGATCAGACATCATAGCTCCACGAAGTGTTTTTACTTTTACTTTTACTGCGGTTAAAAATAACGTTGCTAGGCATTTTGTACCTAGCCAACAGGCAGAAAAAAAGGCGTATTTACAACGCCTTTTTTATTTAACTTAGAAGAAGGCTTGCAAGCCCGTTTGCGCTCTACCAAGAATCAAGGCATGAATGTCATGTGTGCCTTCGTAAGTGTTAACGGCTTCAAGGTTCATCATATGGCGAATCACATGAAATTCATCAGCAATACCATTACCGCCATGCATATCACGAGCAATACGAGCGATTTCTAACGCTTTACCACATGAGTTACGTTTGATCAGTGATATCGCTTCTGGTGCCAATTCGCCTGCATCCATTAAGCGTCCGACTTGTAAACAAGCAAATAGCCCCGTAGTAATATCCGTTTGCATATCCGCCAGTTTCTTCTGTACTAACTGTGTTGCCGCTAATGGGCGACCAAACTGTTCACGGTCTAAGGTATATTGGCGAGCAGCATGCCAACAAAACTCGGCCGCACCTAATGCGCCCCAAGCAATGCCATAACGCGCTTTATTCAAACAGCCAAAGGGTCCTGATAAGCCTTTTACATTGGGTAAAATATTTTCAGCAGGGACAAAAACATTATCCATCACGATTTCACCGGTAATCGACGCACGCAATGAGAACTTACCTTCAATTTTCGGCGCACTTAACCCTGCCATGCCCTTTTCTAGGACAAAGCCACGAATAACGCCATCAAGTTTGGCCCAAACAACAAAAATATCAGCTACCGGAGAGTTAGTGATCCACATTTTATTACCTGTCATGCGGTAACCTCCTTCAACAGCCTTAGCGTGAGTTGACATACTTGCAGGATCAGAGCCTGAATTTGGCTCTGTTAAGCCAAAACAACCAATGTATTCACCGGTTGCTAATTTCGGTAAATACTTCATGCGCTGCTCTTCACTACCATAAGCATAGATAGGATGCATAACCAGTGATGATTGCACACTCATGGCACTGCGATAACCACTATCAACACGCTCAACTTCACGGGCAACTAAACCATAAGTAACGTAATTTACGCCAGCACAGCCATATTTTTCTGGCAGCGTAGCGCCTAATAAGCCTAGTTCACCCAGTTCACGCATAATTTCAACATCAAACACTTCATTACGATTCGCCTCTAAAACGCGTGGCATGAGTTTTTCCTGGCAGTACTGATGAGCGCTATCACGGATCATGCGTTCTTCTTCTGACAATAAAGAATCAAATAAAAGTGGATCTTGCCATTTAAACGACGGACGGTTTACACTGCTTGAATTAGACATGAAATTACCTGTTATTAGCTGGTGAAAATGAAAGTGCCAAAATAATAAGCAAATATCAGCCAAAGTTAAAATATTCTTTTCCTTTATCTGCTATAGTTTAAAGCTATAGGAGAACCGATAAAGATAACTATGGATCTAAAATCACTCAATTATTTTATTTCAGTGTATGAACTTAAAAGCTTCAGTGCGGCGGCAAAAGCTTGTTTTATTGCTCAACCTTCAATCTCATCAGCAATAGCACAATTAGAGCAGCAACTTAATGTTCAGCTTTTTATTCGCCACGCACGCGGGGTTACGCCTTCTGAACAAGGTGAGAAACTTTTCCCATTGGCTAAACAGCTACTAGGTCAAGCCGGTGCAATTAAAAGCTTTTTTTCAGAAAAAACCAGCAAACAGCCATTTAATTTGGGCGTTACTCGTGGCTTAGGTGTTGAGCGTATGAGCTTATTACTGAAAGACTTTACCGCGGCAAAGCCTTTTGTTGAGCTCACCTTAGTGCCACATACCGAAAAAGTAGACGCACGTATTATTTTAAAAGATGAATTAAACGAGAATGAACAGTATATCGACATGTGGCAAGAAGATTACTTATTAGCTCTACCTTATGATCACATACTGGCATTTAGCGATAGCATCGCCTTGGAGCAGCTTGATGGCCTGCCCTTTATTCAGCGCACACCTTGCAGTGCTTGGAGTCATCTACAAGACACTTTAGCGTTAGCAGGCATCAGCCTTGACGTACGAGCCAAAATCACCACCATTGATTATGCATTGGGCTTAGTTCATGCGGGATTAGGCTGCGCATTTTTACCTGCACACAGTGAAATTATTAAGCAAAGTGATGTGGTTTTTCGACCAATAACCGGCTTACAATTGACCCGGGAAATTGTTTTAGCCTATTCAGAATCATCGAAAACTATTAATAGTTTAAAGCGCTTAGCACGTAAACATGCGAATTAAGCGCAGTCATACACTTGATAACTTACCTAAAAGATTAACTAATATGCTTACACTTTTTAAACACTTTATCGGCCTTTAGCTATGCCGCAATATCCTGACATTTGTTAACATAACACTTCAAAATAATAACAAGAATAAAATTATGATAACTGGCAAACGCAAACAACAAAGGTTTCATTATGCAAGCTAAGTGCTTCACCGTTCTCATAATGATAATGCTATCAACCAGTACTTTTTTTACTGTCGCCAATGAAAAAATTCCCGAAAATGAAACAACGGTATTTAACGAAACCTTTAGTTGGCAAGTGATGGCCAACGTATCTGCCATTTATAATCCGTCATTACTAAAAGGCCAAGATCAAGAAGATCCCTTTGATTATGTTCGCGCTTCATTATTACTTGATGTCTATTACAAAGGCTTTTTCATTCAGTCCAATCATCGCCGCGCTTCAGGATTACTGCAAGGCTCAGAGTTAGGTTATCAGCTGATAGTTACACCTGACTGGGAATTCGACATTATCAGCAAAACCTATATTTCAAGTTATAACCCAAAAGATATTATTGAAAATGCTAATAGAGATATCCCCACCCTAAGCAATCTTAAAGAACGCTCTTCGGGTGAAGGTGTTGGCATACGTTACTCTAGATATCATCGCAACTCGGTATTTTCGGTCGATTTTGCCACCTTAGCACCATTAAGTGATGCCAATGGCTGGATTGTCGATATTTTCTATAGCTATGTATTACCTTATCGCAATTGGGATATCTATTTAAATGCCGGTTATACCCATTATTCTGAAAAAGTCATGGATTACTATTACGGTGTTAATTCAGATGAGATTACTAGCGCACGGCCTTTTCATAAATCCGATGCCGGTAATCGCCTACAATTAGAACTATTTGCCCAACACCCTATTTCTGAAAAATGGTCTTTTTCAGGCGGTATAAGTCACAGTTATTACTCAAAAAGCACTATAGAAAGTCCATTGGTTGACACTCAACATATCACTCAAATCATGTTAGGAGTGATATATGTCTTCTAAATGGGACATAGGGATTGTCTTACTCATATACTTTTCCTGTACGACTGTTAATGCCGCAACTATAGAGAACTCAGCGACAATTAAGGTTAGCGGACTATCGGCCATGCCAACAAAATGCATCACACTCACGCAAGGACGACAATGTTTTGCTACCGTAACATTACGCTGGCAAGCGCCGGTCAAAGGTAATTATTGTATTTATCAGGTTGGGAAAAACAAAGCGCTAGACTGTTGGTATAATCAACAGCAAAATACCACCACTTTTGAGTTTGAATCCAGTAAAACGGTACAATATAAACTCGTTGCCTATGACCAAGAGCAAACAATAGCTTACACCCATATCGAAGTCAGTTGGGTGCATAAAGCTTCGCCAAGAAAACGTCGCTGGCGTTTGTTTTAAGAGAATGATTATGAATGATAAATCACAACGAATTTTATTAGTTGAAGACGACCTAACATTAGGCGATTGGATACGTGAATATCTCACCGAACAAGGCTTTACGGTCATGCATTGTACACGTGGTGATGAAGTATTGCCTTGCTTAGAAACATTTTCTGCCGACTTGGTATTACTTGATGTGATGTTACCGGGTTTAAATGGCATTGAAGTTTGTCGTCAAATCAGACAAAAAATGCCAATTCCTATCATTATGTTAACAGCACGCGCTGATGAGTTTGACGAAGTCATCGGTTTAGAAGCCGGTGCAAACGACTATGTTATCAAGCCGGTACGTCCACGTGCTTTATTAGCTCGTATTTCTGGCGCGTTAAAACAAAGTACTGTTACAGTTGAGACTTCTTCTGACATACAACACGGTGAACTGCTCATTAATATCGAATCTAATCGAGTTACCTACCAAGGAAATGAAATAGAATTATCAACGAGCTTATTCGCCTTCTTATGTTTTTTAGCTCGCCATGCTGGCGAAGTTGTTGATCGAGATACCGTATTTAAAGCATTGAAAAATAGAGAATATGACGGTCAAGACCGTCGATTTGATGTTATGTTATCCACACTACGTAAAATATTTAATGACGACCCGCAAAAGCCGCAGAAATTCAAAACAGTGTGGGGTAAAGGCTACCTATTTGTTGCTGATGCTTGGTGTGATAAAGAAGAGCAAACCAGTTAACTATGCGTCGTTTATACATTAGTATTATTTTAACAGTTATTGGCTCTCTTTTTATTATTACTTGGGGGCTCGACAAAATTGTTGCTAAACAAGAGCCTGAGCAAGTACCAAACGAATATGCAATCTATCACCAATTAATTGAAGGCTTTGATCAACAATTATCTGCCACTAATAGCACTGATCTAGTCGCTTTTAGCCAAGAGTTGAGCCAAGCCTATCAAATAGCCTTACAGTTAGATAAAAGTGAAAATATTGCCTTACCCAGTGAACTCAGTAAACAGTTAACACAAGTAGGTGGCTTATTGTTAGCCTCAGAAACTCATCCTTATTTATTAAAAAAATTGTCTCAACATCCTGATTATATTATTCAGCTAACACTGCCTGAAATAGAGCTAGAGAATCAAAATATTAATATCTTATTCACCGCGATACTCTATTTAGGTGTTTGTATTATTCTTCTTGCGTGGCTATTTCCGTTAACTCGTCGGCTGTACTTACTCACTAACACGGCAGCGAGTATTGGTGAAGGACACTTAAATGCTCGCATGCCAGCCAGTCGTTTCTCATATATCAGCCTATTGGAAAGTAGTTTTAATCGCATGGCAGGCCAAATTGAAAAACTAGTGGCTGATAATAAAATTCTTGCTCGCAGCATGTCACATGATATTCGTACCCCCATGTCGTGCTTACGTTTTGGTGTTGAAGCCGCAATCGACACTAAAGACATTATTAAAAAAGATCTTTATCTCGCGCGAATGGAAACCGAACTCACCCGTATGGAAGACATGACCACGGCTTTTTTAGAATACGCCGGTATGGAGCGCCAAGGCTTTCACCTCAAGTATGAGCTTGTCGATATTGATCATTTCTTACATACAATTAACGATGATTTTCAATCACTTGCCGAACAACATAAGGTTAAATTAACCTATCAAGCTAGCCCGGCATTTATCAATCAAAAAGTAACCTTGTCGCTTGATTTTCATTGGTGCTACCGTGCGATTCAAAACCTACTCAGTAACGCCATGCAATATGCGAACAACACGGTCGTCATTTCAGCTTATTGTCAGCATAATTTTTTACATATTAGTGTTGAAGATGATGGTAAAGGTATTGCCGGAGAAAACATCGAAAATATTTTCGCTCCGTTTGTCAAACTCGACGTTGATCGCTCTCGTGAGCTTGGGCATTTCGGCTTAGGGCTAGCCATATCCGCTAAAGTCGTTCATTGGCATAATGGCAGTATTCACGCGAGCAACATCTTAGCAACCAATAACAAAAACAGCGCTAAAACAACCAAACAAGTAAATAAAAACGCAACAATAACCGGAGCTCGCTTTACTATATCGCTACCTTTGCAAACTAAAAAAAACTAACCTTAATCATTTAACCGAGTGCGCTTGAGGCTATTTTGTTAGCAATATAATGAACACTTTTTATCTGCTAAACTATCCCCTAACATAGCAACCGCATTTGCCTAATAATGATGGACAGTAATCTGAGTCCGTCAGTGTAAGCGTGATAAATGCCGTCATTCTCTTAACAGTAAACAACAATCAAATGACTCAAAATTTACCTCACAATATACTGGCGTTAGTGTTAGCTCAGTTTGGCTATACACGAGAAGAGTGCAATATAAGCTTGCTCGGCAATGGTTTAATTAATCACACCTATTTGGTACAAACTCAGCATAAGACTTTTGTTTTACAATGCTTAAATCAACAGGTATTTACCGGACCAGAGCAAGTCACAGATAATGTTGACTTGATCAGCGAGCACTTACTAACGCAATCTAGCAATAAAAACTATGCCTTAATGCCTATTTGGCAACTGCGCAGCCAAAATAATAAAAACCATGTCAAAATACAAGGTCAATATTGGCGCGCTTTACACTACATTGAAGACTGTTATACGCTAGAGTCGATCACCACCTCAGAACAAGCAAGCTTTGTTGGTAATGCCTTTGCACAATTTACCAATGCCCTCGGTAATTTTAACAGCCAAAAATTAGCTGACATAATTCCACAATTTCATGATTTATCAACGCGAATAACTCAACTTAATCAAGCAGTAAAAAAAACCTCAAACACCTTACTGCTACAAGCTCATAGCAATATTAATTTTATAAAGTCGCAAAAAAACTTCATTGATGAAATTACCGCTATCACTAAAAATTTACCTCTGCGTGTTACTCATAACGACACTAAAATCAATAATCTACTTTTCAGTAATAAAACCAATAGGCCCATTGCCGTAGTTGATTTAGATACTTGCATGGCAGGTTATCTGATGCATGATTTTGGCGATATGGTACGAAGTTGCTGTGCATCAATTGCCGAAGACAGTGCTGAGTTAGACAAAATGTCGATAAATATTGACATATTAACCGCCCTAACCAAGGCCTATATTGCAGGCTTTAATGGCACATTAGCAAAAGTTGAAATAAACAGTTTATTACTCGGTATAAAGTTAATGCCATTAATGCTCGGCATACGATTTTTAACTGACTTTTTAAATGGCGATAACTACTTTAAAACCCGTTATGCCACCCACAATTTAGTCAGAGCAGAAAATCAATTACATCTGTATAAGTTGTTTTGTCAGCAAGAGAGTTTATTGGCTGATATAGTGCTGTCAACTTCAAGAACAACTGCGTGACCTATTGTCCTATTATTTGAATTAACAATTTAGGTTGGGTCCCACAAATTAGCTGATAATAAGGCGTATTCGCTAAACTAATTTGTTGCTTTCTGGCTTTTGTCATCATGTACTTGAGATAAATAAGAAAGGGCTATTTGAGCTTAGTACCCGACTAGGCTTGCTCAATTTAGAATAGGTGCCCTGTTAACCTTCCTTCCCGTTAACTTTTTTTAATTTTCGTCTCTTGTCTCTTTAGTTTGTAATAAAAACTAAGCTTAAAACCCGTTATGCCACCCACAATTTAGTCCGGGCAAATAACCAATTACATCTGTATAAATTACTTTGTCAGCATGAGAGTTTATTAGCTGATATAGTGCTGTCAACTTCAAGAACAACTGCGTGACCTATTGTCCTATTATTTGAATTAACAATTTAGGTTGGGTCCCACAAATTAGCTGATAATAAGGCGTATTCGCTAAACTAATTTGTTGCTTTCTGGCTTTTGTCATCATGTACTTGAGATAAATAAGAAAGGGCTATTTGAGCTTAGTACCCGACTAGGCTTGCTCAATTTAGAATAGGTGCCCTGTTAACCTTCCTTCCCGTTAACTTTTTTTAATTTTCGTCTCTTGTCTCTTGTCTCTTTAGTTTGTAATAAAAACTAAGCTAAATTTTTCACTATTAATCAGCAATCAACATTAGCAGCTGTTGGTGGCGTATAAGTTAAATAGCAACTCGTTCTTGTGATGGGAATATTATTATTGGTAATGCCACCAAAACCAGCAAGGGACGAATGAGATACAACGAAAGCCCCACCATTAAACCTATCGCCATAAGCCCAATCTTTGTCTAATGCTATAACATTAGCTATTCCTTTAGTTCTGTCGCCACTGGGATATCCGTATTTAACTTCAACATCATTATTGCCATCATTATCTATATCAATATTGGCTAGCTCTTGGCTTTGTACCCCTTGAATAATAGATTTGGCATACGCGAGTTTAGCGCCTGATAAAATAGTGCCTCCCATCGCCTCTAGTACAGACTTGTTAGCATCCGAAGTTAAATCAATGAATTTTGGTGCTGCAGTAGCGGCCAAAATGCCTAAAATAACAATCACCACTACCAACTCAATGAGGGTAGGAAATTATGCCACCCATGATAAATACAAGCCATAACCATGAAACAAGAAACAGTTATCTACAGTAAATTTTAGGCGGTTTATTAAGTTTACTGGCGCTGAATACCGACTTTTTAGTGATAGGCGTTCATTTCTCTGAATGCTAGCTGCATTAATCCCGTCTCCATTAGGAAACATCAATATAACCTGGGTTAAAAAATAGTGTTATGCGCTATTTAAACAAACTTTAGCGTTCGCTAGACCGTGCGTTCGATGTAATCCTACGTGCTCCGTAAATGCACATAAATGCTCGGCGCTACCCACGGCACCTGTGAAGATACCTTCGAAGTTCGTCGTCAGTTTCATCCAGCTTTCATTACTGATGTGTAACCTCGTGAGTATCGCGGTGGTTTCTGAATTAATCGCCCCACGTTTGTCGTCTCTGAGTATTCGGCCCGTTTCATCTACTAGCATTAAGTAATCTTGTAGGCTGAAACAAATACCCCTGGTTTTATCTTGATGTTCATGACCAATAAAGGGCAGTAATGCCGTGGGCTGTGTCCCTTTAATAGCAGCCTTAATGCGCAGTTGTATACTGGTAAAGTCTGATTGCTCTGGTGTGGGCACAATAGCAGCGCGGACAGGGTTTAAATCGACATAAGCCATACACGACAATAGTGCGCCTTCATCAAGCAGTGCTTGTGATTGAAAGCGCCCTTCCCAGAAGTGTCCTTTACATTCATCTTCTTTGTTTGCTTGTCGCGCTATCGGCTCATTCAGGGAGCGCATAAACCAACTGATATCGATTAAACGTTGTTTGTAAATATTTGAAGTATCTTCCACCATTTCTCTTTCGTATTCATTAAGCGTCTGTTGCTGTAGGTATTGCCTAGTCAGGTGGGTGCCTTTGTACAGTTGATGCCAACGTGTAAGTACCTCTAGCGTAGACCAGTTATTGACTTGCGCTGTGTCAACATGCAGCACAAGATGCAAGTGATTATGCATGACGGCATAAGCACAAATATCGATGGCAAACGTTTGAGATAATTCAAAAATTCGCGCTTCTATCCAATCGCGCCTGTGCTCATAATTCATGCCGGTTGCTTCATCGACACCACATAAGAATGCTTTTCGTACGGTGCGACTTTGAATATGGTAATACGGCGTATCTGACAAACTGATTTGTTGTGAACGGGGCTTTGGCATAATAGTATCTACACTTTGTTAAGTAAGGTTCATTAAGTGTAGTTTATTGATTAAAATGTGAGCAGGTTATTATGGGTGGCCTGATAAAATACGGCGTATCTGACAAACTGATTTGTTGTGAACGGGGCTTTGGCATAATAGTATCTACACTTTGTTAAGTAAGGTTCATTAAGTGTAGTTTATTGATTAAAATGTGAGCAGGTTATTATGGGTGGCCTGATAAAATATTTCACTAGTCTTAAATTGGAGCAGACTCGAACTATTGCAAGCTTTACTTATGATGGTGGTAATTGCCGTAGATACGGTTTTACAATTTTAAGAAACTATGACGGACATGATTTCAAAGTGACTTTGGTTGATAGCAATGGAGATAGAGTTGCTGGCGGATATAGCGTAGCAGTTTCCACTTCTATCTTTAATGCAGGCACTTATTATTGGGAAGTTGAAAATAAAACAACAACTGGATCTACTTATGGTGGAATTACTTATGAAGTAAGATCTGGTGGCTAGTTAAACTTTCTATTAACGACTCAGCCCTATGAGTCGTTAATAGAAAACAATCTAAAATAAAAGCTTAAGTTTTATAAAATTATGTCGATAAAAGAAAACGACATATGAAAAAGGATTTTTATGAAAATCAGCACCAATCTACTACCTACTCTATTTGAAAGTAAAATATCTATTTTTACAAACAGTGATGATGAAAAAATAAAAAGCTTTTCTACTAAAACAAGCGAAAGTGGCTTAAAAATTAATATAAACACAACTCACCTTGATCCTAAAGTTAAAGAAAAAAAGACAATAATGCTTTTGATTCATCATTAATTGAGGGAAGTGCATATGAAAAAGTATTTAAAAAAGAAGAGCTCAACTTTTCTAATATGAGTATAAAAGAACTTCATAGTATTGTTAAAAATGTGAATGAAATGGAACGAGAATACACACAAAAATACGATAGTGATGAACCAGTTAGATTAGGTAAGTCAGGAAACCCCATAATATCCAAAAAAAGAGAAGATATGAATAGTTTAGAGTCTAAACTTAGGATCCTTTCTTATGGTGGAGGGGATGTAGATCCTGATAAAAAAATTAATGTTATGGAGTATTTTTCTAACAGTTCAGAGAAATTAGATGGACTTGCTAAAGAATATCCTGAACGTCAGACTTATCAAGTAAGAGCCTCTTACATGAAAGAAATAATTAATACGTTTGATAAATTTATATCAGACGATACTTTTGATTTATATCAAGAAAAGGCTGCTTTATTGTTAACCGACAAAAAGAAAGTCGATGTTTTTATTTGAAAAAAGCCTAGAACATAGCAAAACAGCTAACGCCGTTTTAAGCGGCTTGTAATAGTTTGCTAAAATGTGAAACGAAGTGGAACCGAGCAAACTGTTACGAGTCCGACTTGAAAACCCTTGTTAGGTTTTTTTATGGCTGATTTTTCGTTTAAACCTCTGAAGAAGATGTTTGTCATTAGCACCAGCATGGAGCCTTTGAATGGCGCTTGTATCATTTTGGTTTTTACCAAGTACCTTTCCATAAACACCATAATCCTCATTAGCCTGTTTATTTTCAAATGTGGCTAAAATTAGCCTTGTTGATTCAAGTGATTTCAAATAGCGTGTAGCAATCTCTACCAGATCACGTGTCTTAATGTTAGATATAACGTACCGATGTATTACACGATTCCTTAGTTGATATAGAGCATTTAATTCATCGAATTTTTCATCGTCAATAATGCCAAATTCTTTAGCATGCTCGTATATTTTTCGCTCCATTATTCCCCATTCACCATCTGCTTGGAAAAAGTATTTAACATCGATATCGTTAGTTTGGGCCTTTATTTGTTTTGCGATCACAATACTCAACCTAAGGTAAGCATCTATTTGATTAGCTGCAATAGCAATTATTTCGATATAAGACTCAGATTCAATGGCAGAAAACAGTAAGTCATGAGATGCAGCTAATGAAGCGTGAAACCTATCGGATTTATCTAAATCGGCAGCAAGTTTGCGATCCGTTTGCGGGACAATTACGACAGTATTTAATATTGTCCTTACAATTTTAAGTTGTTCTTCTATACGAGGATCATTTTTTAATTTTTTGTCATGAATATATTTTCCGATTAGAGCTTGATCACCTAAAGCACCGTGGTATAAACGAGTGCAGAACTCAGAATCATCAAGATTAGATTCTCTCCACTCTAATTTTTTTATACCTTCAGGATTCGCATTTGCAACTTTAGGAGCCAATTCCTCCAACGGGTAACAACTTAATTGAAAACAACCAATTGATTCGTCGTAAGGTTGAAAGCTATAAGGTGATATTTCTTCCTCACCTTTAAAAACTGGATTGAGATATTGCCAATCTATTGGAATTTGTATTAGTAGTATACCGTTTGGCTCAGTCCAATGTTTCATTCGATACTCGATGCTATACCTGCTAAAAACCTAACGCCCACATTAAGTGGACAAAAATTGTTGCCTAAAATGTGTAGCGAAGCGAAACTGAGGCAACTGTTTTTGTTCCACTTTAATTGCTTGTTGAACGAAGCCGCTTTGCGGCAGAAAAAACAAAAGTAACCTGTACTTACCTTAACTGTCAATATCGGCAGTCTTGAGGAGTACCTTATGAATATCATCGAGCAAGCTCGTTTCAATTTATTGGTTCAATCTTACCTTAACGAACTGACCTTACAAGGAAAAAGTGACAAAACTATTGACTGTTACAGTCGATGTATTAGGCAAACAGCCACTTTCTTTGATACCTGCCCAGACGACTTGACGGTTGAAGCGCTGAAAACTTACTTCCTGTACCTCGTTGAGAATAAATCATGGAGTCACGTTAAAATCACCCGTTGTGCTATTCAGTTTTTATACACACATGTGCTACAGCGCCCTTGGCAATGGGTTGATATTGTTAAGCCCCCTAAAGTTCAAGCACTTCAGGATGTTTTATCCTTATCTGAAGTCGCTGCAATTATTAATACCACGCGTCAATTACGATACCAAGTGTATTACTTAACCACTTATAGTTTAGGGTTGCGCTTATCTGAAACCTTAAATTTAACGATTGCTGATATTGATCGTCATTTAATGCAAGTGCATTTACGTTATACCAAAAACAAAAAAGACCGTTTCGTTCCTTTGCCACAAGCAACCTTGTTGGCATTACGTCATTATTGGAAAACACACCGTCATCCCAGTTTGTTGTTTCCTGGGGGAAGCCACCACATATTCGACAAGACAAAACGCTGGTCATGGACAAAGGCGGTATACAAAAAACCATTAAACTTGTCGCTAACGCCTGTGGCATAACTAAAAATGTTCACGTGCATACGCTGAGACACTCTATTGCCACCCATATGCTTGAGCGTGGCGCGAGTTTGCGCTCTATTCAAGTTTTTCTAGGTCACGCTTGCCCCAAAACAACCGCGCTTTATACCCGCATGACAGAGGAAGTCGCGCAAAACAGTACACTTATGCTCAATGATATCGTTGACTCGCTTAACATTACTTGGCGGGAGCAGCGTGATGATTGAACTCGCCCAGATAGCCAGACAGTATCAAGATGAATTTACCCAAAAATACGCGAAACAAATGAAAGGAGTACACCATCAGGCACTCACAAAAATCATGGCGTGCCATACCCCACAAGCAGGGGCAATGTTGTATCATTGTGATGATTGTCAAACCAACAGCACCTTTCATCCTTCATGTGGCCATCGACACTGTCCGGCTTGCCAACATAAGAGCAATAGTGATTGGTTAACGTTGCAACAACAAAAATTGTTGCCTGTAGATTATTATTTAGTAACGTTCACGTTACCCTATCAATGTCGTCATTTTATTTGGACTCACCAAAAGTGGGCTTATCAAGCGATGTTCACTGCCGCTAAACAAACCCTAGACGCTTTTTTTTAAACGAGATAAACAGCTTGGGGAAAATAATGGCCTCATTGCGGTGTTGCACACGCACTCCAGGCGACTTGAGTTTCACCCTCACATTCATCTTGTGGTACCCGCAGGCGGGTTAGATAAATCGAGAAAACAGTGGCAAACAAAATCAGGGAAATACCTTTTTAAAGCCGATAACTTAGCCAAGGTGTTTCGAGGAAAATTCATCGCGCTACTGTGTGCGTCTGGTTATTATCTCCCGGCTAAAACCTCTAGTTCGTGGGTAGCTGATTGTCAGCACGTAGGGAAAGGCGATAGTGCGTTAACCTACCTTGCTAGATACCTCTATCGTGGGGTGGTGAATGAAAACAACCTACTCTCGATTAAGCATGACCGAGTGACGTTTCAATATAAAGAAAGTAAAACGAAACAGTTTAAAAACCATCACCGAGCACGCTACGGCCTTTTTATGGCGAGTACTACAACATGTACTGCCTAGCGGTTTTCGACGAGCACGCAATTATGGTTTTTTACATGGCAATGCTAACCGTACGTTAAAGCGGTTACAGTTACTGCTTAACGTGGTGTTAGCGCCCAGTGAAACATTACCTAAAAAAGGCGTTTGTTGCCCTAATTGTGCCACTCAAATGACGCTATACCGAATGCGACGAGGTCATCGCGTCATTAGGGGTCATACGATATAAAACAAGGAAGTGCCTAAGCAAAAGGAATTGTTGCGCCCTAAACAGTCACAAAGTGAGGATAATAAATATAAGAAAAAACAAATTGTTGCGTTACTATATTACCAAACTCTGTTTAGTGATAGTAGCTGCGCTTGGCCTGAAAATCACCGCTTAGAGGCACCGCCAACAGACAACCCATCTTAGTTTTATTTATTTACTTATAAAGAGTACGCACCAACACCGGGCTTGTTCAACAACAGGATTAAGTTGCGGCTGCGCGCAACCTATCCTTTATTTATTAGCTATACATTTAACCAAGCCAATTTTTAACTGGTTTAACCCACTCTGAAATAGGTTTGAAAAACGCCCCATGCTCTTTTCCTGTACTTATAGAGATTTCATTAAATGAACTCACATTAGAGCTTTGGTTGATCAAGAACTGACACGAACCAACCATATCAGATGTTTCATAAATTGAATGCACTACACCGTAGACTTTAAAAGCATCTCTATCTAGCATAAAGCTAGCGCAGCTAGCTAGAAGAATAATGTTAACTTTTGGATTTCTTAAGTCCTTTGAAGCTAAAATCGTAATTTCACCACCACGAGAAAAGCCTACTAGTGATATATTTTGTGGCTTAACACCAAGAGAAATTAGTTTTTTAACGTCACTAGATAATTTAAATGCAAACTCCCTAGGGTTAGTATTTTTAGGTCTGTGATACGCAATAAGTGTGTAGTTGTCACTTGAAAGAGCTTCTTTAACTTTTGGGAAGTCATATTCTCCCCAACGGGGGCTTATTGGATTAGTATTTTTTCCTTCAACAATTTTTCCATGTGAATAAAATACATATTTTTTATTGGGATCTATTGTATCTGGAAATTGATCTAAAACTTTTCCTGCATATACGAGTGAAGGATAAAGAAGTGCAAAGAATACTATAAGTTTGATATGAATCTTCCTTGTATAGCTAACGCCGTTTTAAGCGGCAAATTGCTGTTGGCTAAAATAAGTGAGGCACGAACAAAAAGCCAACTGTAATTTGTCCGACTTGAAAACCCTTGTTGAACGAAGCCGCTTTGCGGCAGAAAAAACAAAAGTAATCTGTACTTACCTTAACTGTCAATGTCGGCAGTCTTGAGGAGTACCTTATGAATATCACCGAGCAAGCTCGTTTCAATTTATTGGTTCAATCTTACCTTAACGAACTGACCTTACAAGGAAAAAGTGACAAAACTATTGACTGTTACAGTCGATGTATTAGGCAAACAGCCACTTTCTTTGATACCTGCCCAGACGACTTGACGGTTGAAGCGCTGAAAACTTACTTCCTGTACCTCGTTGAGAATAAATCATGGAGTCACGTTAAAATCACCCGTTGTGCTATTCAGTTTTTATACACACACGTGCTACAGCGCCCTTGGCAATGGGTTGATATTGTTAAGCCCCCCTAAAGTTCAAGCACTTCAGGATGTTTTATCCTTATCTGAAGTCGCTGCAATTATTAATACCACGCGTCAATTACGATACCAAGTGTATTACTTAACCACTTATAGTTTAGGGTTGCGCTTATCTGAAACCTTAAATTTAACGATTGCTGATATTGATCGTCATTTAATGCAAGTGCATTTACGTTATACCAAAAACAAAAAAGACCGTTTCGTTCCTTTGCCACAAGCAACCTTGTTGGCATTACGTCATTATTGGAAAACACACCGTCATCCCAGTTTGTTGTTTCCTGGGGGAAGCCACCACATATTCGACAAGACAAAACGCTGGTCATGGACAAAGGCGGTATACAAAAAACCATTAAACTTGTCGCTAACGCCTGTGGCATAACTAAAAATGTTCACGTGCATACGCTGAGACACTCTATTGCCACCCATATGCTTGAGCGTGGCGCGAGTTTGCGCTCTATTCAAGTTTTTCTAGGTCACGCTTGCCCCAAAACAACCGCGCTTTATACCCGCATGACAGAGGAAGTCGCGCAAAACAGTACACTTATGCTCAATGATATCGTTGACTCGCTTAACATTACTTGGCGGGAGCAGCGTGATGATTGAACTCGCCCAGATAGCCAGACAGTATCAAGATGAATTTACCCAAAAATACGCGAAACAAATGAAAGGAGTACACCATCAGGCACTCACAAAAATCATGGCGTGCCATACCCCACAAGCAGGGGCAATGTTGTATCATTGTGATGATTGTCAAACCAACAGCACCTTTCATCCTTCATGTGGCCATCGACACTGTCCGGCTTGCCAACATAAGAGCAATAGTGATTGGTTAACGTTGCAACAACAAAAATTGTTGCCTGTAGATTATTATTTAGTAACGTTCACGTTACCCTATCAATGTCGTCATTTTATTTGGACTCACCAAAAGTGGGCTTATCAAGCGATGTTCACTGCCGCTAAACAAACCCTAGACGCTTTTTTTTAAACGAGATAAACAGCTTGGGGAAAATAATGGCCTCATTGCGGTGTTGCACACGCACTCCAGGCGACTTGAGTTTCACCCTCACATTCATCTTGTGGTACCCGCAGGCGGGTTAGATAAATCGAGAAAACAGTGGCAAACAAAATCAGGGAAATACCTTTTTAAAGCCGATAACTTAGCCAAGGTGTTTCGAGGAAAATTCATCGCGCTACTGTGTGCGTCTGGTTATTATCTCCCGGCTAAAACCTCTAGTTCGTGGGTAGCTGATTGTCAGCACGTAGGGAAAGGCGATAGTGCGTTAACCTACCTTGCTAGATACCTCTATCGTGGGGTGGTGAATGAAAACAACCTACTCTCGATTAAGCATGACCGAGTGACGTTTCAATATAAAGAAAGTAAAACGAAACAGTTTAAAACCATCACCGAGCACGCTACGGCCTTTTTATGGCGAGTACTACAACATGTACTGCCTAGCGGTTTTCGACGAGCACGCAATTATGGTTTTTTACATGGCAATGCTAACCGTACGTTAAAGCGGTTACAGTTACTGCTTAACGTGGTGTTAGCGCCCAGTGAAACATTACCTAAAAAAGGCGTTTGTTGCCCTAATTGTGCCACTCAAATGACGCTATACCTAATGCGACGAGGTCATCGCGTCATTATGGGTCATACGATATAAAACAAGGAAGTGCCTAAGCAAAAGGAATTGTTGCGCCCTAAACAGTCACAAAGTGAGGATAATAAATATAAGAAAAAACAAATTGTTGCGTTACTATATTACCAAACTCTGTTTAGTGATAGTAGCTGCGCTTGGCCTGAAAATCACCGCTTAGAGGCACCGCCAACAGACAACCCATCTTAGTTTTATTTATTTACTTATAAAGAGTACGCACCAACACCGGGCTTGTTCAACAACAGGATTAAGTTGCGGCTGCGCGCAACCTATCCTTTATTTATTAGGTGTGGAAGTCACTTCAGACTTTGACCTTTATTCCAAAGGCTCTTATTCCCGTGATCCACACCTTGATTTTTACTCCACTCTAGCGTGCTTGCACGAAGACCGAAGCGAAGAACTTTAAACGCTTAATCCAACCGTTAATGTGGGCTGCCCCACAACTCAAGCTTAATAAATTAAGGTGCTTTCTGAACTTAACTTTTGCACTGAATTTGGTTCGAGCACCTACAGTCCTTTGAAATATAAACTACAAATACAAGGATTTAGCACACCTAACGCCTAGCTAAACGGCAAAATATGATGGCAGTTTTTTTGCGTGTTTTTGCAAAAAGAATGACAGCATATTTTGTCCGTTTGAGCTTTTGGTTAGGCTTTATATTAAACACTCAGTTTACCTTTAACTTTCCATTGAGATTTCTTCGATTTTACCATCTTCTCCGAAGCGAACACTTATCACATAGTCAGTTTCATCTTCTGGAAGAGTAAAATCAAAAACACAATCATCATCCCAATGATCCTTGAATTGAAGGATACTTAAAACACTCTTTGGTTCAGGCTTTGCTGTACCCAAATGCTTTAACCAATACTCAGGTTCAATTTCTTCTATATGATGAGATACAAACATTGTTGCACCATACTCATCTTCCTCGGTGCCAAAGGCTGCTTTAATGGATTCTAGAGCCGCTAGTTCTCGTTTTTTTATTTCTACTTCAGTCATTGAAGGAACGTCCTTATAGAGCCTAACAGCTTATTATGAGGAAAAAATCTTTGTTTAAACAAGGGAAAAATCCTTCTTTCATATTTCACGATAATCAAAACATACCCGATTTGTTCACTATCTACAATAAGTTACTAATAAAACATTTCGTTATGCTAAAGACATAAACGAGAATATTTCCTCTTTATTGGATGAAAGCAGGAAAACGCATTTAACTGTACAAATAAGCAGCAAATCAAAATAAATATGGATAACTAGATAAGCTCTTTTTCTTGCTCATATTAAAAAGCAAAGGAGAGCAAAAAAGTATGCTAATTATTTATCGTCTTGACTTATCTCTGAGCATCAATGCTGTTTCATGCATCCTATAAGCGCAATTACCAATCCAACCCTTTTTGCGCTTTTACGCCGGCTTTAAAGGCATGTTTAATCGGTTGTACTTCAGATACCGTATCAGCCAATTCAATTAATCGTCGATGACATGCACGTCCTGTGATCAATACGTGCTGCATCTTAGGACGATTATTTAATGCTTCAATAATTTCATCAAGTTCAATGTAACCATATTTGACCATGTAGGTCATTTCATCCAGTAACACAATATCAAGGTTTTCATCACTGAGCATTGCTTTACTTTTTTTGCCACGCCACTTTCGCTGCGGCAATATCAGTTTCAGTACTTTGGGTTTCCCAAGTAAAACCAGTTCCCATAACATGATACTGAATAGGAAATTGCTTTAAAATATTCATTTCGCCACATTCCCATTTCGAACCTTTGATAAATTGCACAATACCGGCCTTTTGACCATGACCAATTGCGCGTAATACCGTGCCAAAACCTGAAGTGCTTTTGCCTTTACCGTTGCCAGTAATAACAACTAATACCCCGCGTTCTTCTGTGGCTTGCGCTACACGCTCATCAACACCGGCTTTAATTTTTTTCTGACGCTCAATATGCTTTTGCTCTTTGGCTTTTACTAACGCTGCTTGCTGTTCAATATCGTTCATTGTTTTGCTCTCTCTATTCATAGCTGTCGGTACATACGCGACAATTGTATTTATTGTGATTTGTGACTAACAGTGATGACTGGCTATTCATTACTGATCAGGATCAGCTTGCCAGTTTCTGGGTCGCGATACACTTGCCCCATTGACTGATAGCCCTCTTGGCTTTGCAATTTATTCTTTAGCGCCTCAGGTGCTGTACTCAGTTCTTTACCGACTGAATTTACCGGCTGCACCTGAGCGGCACTGTCTGCTTTATTTATCTGAAAGTGTTGCTCTAATTCAGGACTAAGCGCCACTAAAGCGGCGATTAAGCCACAAGCAAAAACTAACATTATATCAATCAAATTAGCCAGAGGCCCTAATGGTTCTTGCTCTTGGCTATCAAATTGACTGCTACGCCATGCATCGCTCATTGCTTAAGCACCTGTTGTTAAAGTTGGTTCATCATTCGACAAAACTGTTGTCGCAGCTAGGTTAGTGCTATTTTCATCATCTAAACGTTGCATGGCATTATCATACCAACGTCTGCGCATTCTTCCCAATACAAAGCCCATCACACCGGCGAGTAAGCCAATGATAGTGGTATCAAATGCAACTGTCATTGCGGTGGTTAAAATACTGATATCACCTGTGCCCAATGCTGATAATCCAGGGCCTAAAGGGATCAAGGTGCCCATTAAACCAAGCATTGGCGCAATACGGGTGATAAAATCTGCGCGTTCAATGCGCTTTTTACCTTGTTCAATCAGCTGACGTTTTTGTTTTTCAGCCACTAACGCTGGAATAACAGAGAAGCGCTCACCAATAGCTAAACCAAATTCATAAATGGCCAACGCCGTAAAAAACAATAACCCCCACACCACAGGTTGAAGTAGCCATGAGGTGATTAAATGCATTAATTCTAAGGAAAAACCATACAACATATTAATGCTCCATTTTTGATAATTGACGACGAGAACGCATATAACCAGCTAAAATTAGTAGCAATATCAACACAGTTAAGCCCAATAATAAATGGTCTTGTTCAACAAGCTGTTCATTAGCACTCTCTTTTGAATCGTTTTTTTGTCGATCTGCAGCTTTATCGTTTGATGCTCTCTTCGCCTCAGATTTTGACGCTTCATTGCGCTGTTGTTCCAGCTCAGTACTAATTTCCTGAATATGTTGTACACCACTACCAACATCGCCTTCAGGGGTATGATTTGCCGCGGCTAACACCTCAGCTAACTGACGATTCAGCTGCGCTGATAACATTGGCTTTATAAAGTCATAAATCGGATGGTTAGCATGAGTATGACCACTACCTGGAATACCATTTTCGACAATATTTTTGGCAAATTTTTCTGCAAGCTCAGTTTGTGTTTGTTGTGATGCTTGCCAAAAACCTTTTTCAATTGCCACTAACATTACCGCTAAGATATTACTCTGTACATGTACATTGTGTTTTTCTTGTAAAAACTCATCTAGGCCAATTTCTAAGCTGTCATCAATATAAATCGCTTTTAAATCTTGCCAAACCCAAGATTTAATAATCTCTGGGCTTGTCGCCTGCCAACCCCACAAGTTTTCGATGAACTCACTGCCCATGGTTCTTGCACCCGCATAGCCTTGTTTCATTAACGGCTGAATCCACTGACGATTTAAAAATCGTCCGCGTAGTTCAGATAACAAAGCAGTTTGTAATGGGTCAATAGATAATTGCTGATTATTGGCATGTGAAATAACAAAGCTGTCGGGTTGCTTGCCTGCAATAGTTTCTATCGCTAAATTCAAACCACCGAGATAATCATAGGCATCATTATTATCAATTAAGCCATACAGATTACTAGCACGCCCTAGATACGTGCTATTGACATGGGCAAGTTGCTGACGAAAAAGTGCTTGGACATTACTGCCCATAGCAACATTTTCATTAGGCACGCCGTAAGCATGACTCATACGTTTGATATAGGCTTCACCTAATTGTTTTCGTTCTTGCCATGCCCCTGAACGCTCAGCTAAGCGATTAATACCTGCGCCATAAGCGCCAGGAGCAGTACCAAAAATACGATAACTTGCTTGGCGACCTAATAATTCAGGGCTTATGTTGCCGTTCGCACGTAATAGCGCTTGGGCCTCACGCAACCAATTACTGGCAACCATATTGTTAGCTAAGCTCTCGTTAAATTCATGTTTTTGTTGCGCTAACATGTGCTCTACTGGCTGCAACGCTGAGTTAAGCGCCATCATTAACGCCGGATGATCGCGTGCTATCACATGTTTACTTGCCGCAAGCGCTAGCAATACTGAACGGTCAAGCCAAGCTAACTGTTGAGCATATAAATCTCTAAATAGTCCTGAAGTGGTAAAAACAATATCGCGACGTTCTGCACGTTCATCATCAAGTGCAATTAACTGCAGAGACTTTAAAATACCACGACGATTCCACACCGGTTTCACCCCGAGCATATCCATACCAAACGCAATCATGGCACCTTCATCACGTACCGCATCAGAAGCCCATAAAATTACCGCTTCTTTATGAGTTTTATCCACAATAGGGTTTTCTGCTCTCGCTTTATTGGCTAACTGCTGGCCAGTAGCAAAACCTAGCTGTGAGGGGATCAAACTGCCATCTAAGGCATAAAAATTACGGCCAGTTGGCAAAGCGTCAGGTGTACGAATGGGATCATTGCCTTTACCTGGCGCAACAAAACCACCATTTAAAGCATTCAAAAACGCTGACATTTCACTTTTTGGCGATTTAATCAGGTTCTGTTTAATTTCATTTCTCTGATGCTTAGTAAAATTTAATTCGCCTTTTTCAATTGAGGTCATCATGGTGTCAATGGCGTCTTCTTGCCAGTCCTTGCCATAAACATGCAAACCTAAGGGCATAAAATCTTCTTGTAATTTAGTCAGATAATGCCCGACTTCATGCAACAAAAAATCATCATCAACCTCGCCAAAACCGATACCGCGTACCTGTAACTCTTCATCCATACTGGCAACAAGTTCATCGGTTAAATTCAGCACTTGAATTTTATGGCGCAGCGCCTTAATGGCTTTTTTCTTGGTGTCTTGATTCGACGCCGCTTCTGCACTTTCAATTAGCTGGCGTAATTGCAACAAACCATCGTAAAGTTCAGTTGTTGCTAAAGGCGGGGTCAAATGATCGAGCATAACGGCAATACCGCGACGTTTAGCTTGTATGCCCTCACCTACACCGTCAACAATGTAAGGATAAATACTGGGAATACTCTCAATAATTAATGCAGGGTAATCACTTGCTGATAAGCCAACGGCACGTTTGGGTAAAAACTCATAAGTTGAATGGCGACCTAAATGCACGATGGCATTAGCTTTGAAAACATCACGTAAATGATAATAGAACGCCAAATATTGATGCGGTGGTGGAAAGGTCATATTGGCATGTAAAAGCTCTTCATTTAGCTCCCAACCTCGTGGCGGTTGCGGCCCTAAAAACACATTGCCAAATTGTACACCCGGCAGCAGTATTTTATTGTTCCATACCATGGTCTTTCCTGGTACTTGCCCCCAACCACGAATACCTTCAATTTGCATAGCAATCAGTGCATCTTTAAGTCCCTTGGCTTCTTGCCATTGCGTTGCTGCCAGCTCATTACCCTTCAACCTTAAAGTAATTAAATCTTCATATTTATCAGTTAGTTGTGACAGTAAACCTAAAGCCCGGGCACGACCTTTGTGTCGAATACCATCAAGCGCATGGTGTAAATCAACCGAAGTGCTTGCAACATTTTCGAGTAAAGCTTTTAATACTGAGCTGCGCTCTACTGCAGGTAACTTTTCGAGCTCAGTTTTTCCGTTGGCAAAAAGATAATCGTTAACTTGCGCATGTAAATATCCTAATGGCCCTTCGATCATTTCAGCTTTAACCATGTCAGGCAAAGTATCAAAATAGCCTTGATATTCACTTGCTGACATCTTATTAATCAACGGCGACATTTTATTCAGCGCGCCAGCATCTTGCGGTAAGTTAACCGCTTTTAATTGTAATATATCAAGTAATTCATCGGCAGAATGAGGAAAGTCAGCCTCAGGACCAAGATCATAACCTTGTGCTTTTAACGCTAATAGTATTTGCCATAATGACTGCTGTACATCCAAATTATCAGCACCAATATTATGTCGTCCAGGAGGATGGTTATAATAAACAATAGCCACTTTTTTATCGGCATTTTCCGTTATTCTCAGTGCTAACCAAGCGGTTACACGTGCCTGTAAACGTTCAACTTCCGATGTTAAAACTTGGCTGATAGACAAACTAGCACCCGTTAATGAGTCTAGCTTAGCACTTGAAGCTAAAGCCAGAACATGTGGCTGAGAAATGCCCTGTAATTCAGGCATAGCGACACGATAATGCACACTGTCACTCGGTAAACCTGTTGGTGAAAGTTGATATGCTAAGGCGCTGAGCTCTGTCACGCGAATACCTTTAAACACTGGAATATTTAACGCATTAAACTTTTTAGTTACCGCTTCGCGACCTTCGCCACCACCAATAACAAAGTCTTGCAAAGCAATGATTGCCAATGGTTGTGTGGTTTTTAACTGTCGAATCGTTTCAATCGCTTGTTCGCTAGCTTTTCCCCAACCGGCAAGTACAGATACACACTGCCATTGTATTTGACATAGTTGCTGATGCAGCTGCCATTGTCCCGGTTGATCGCCAGTATCATGATCAATAATAAAAACCACAGGCTTAGCTATGTTTTTAGCAATATTACTCGTTAAAGCAGCTTTACTAATCAGTTGTTCTTGCCAATAAAAACGTATCGGTTGTAGTGGTAAAATTTTTGGCGCTTGTGCTAATAACATATCATTGCCATTAGTAAGCTGAGGCTGTGCTATTTGTTGCAACCATTCAAACAAATGCCCCAAATTTTCTTTACCTCGATTTTGCCAATAAGCGCGCGCTTGTAGCCAATAAGAAAATTGTGGCCACTGTTGCTGTTTATCTGCTAATGCCGATAGATAATTATTTTTATCAAGTGCCGTCATCAGGCTTAATAATTGTTCCTTAGGCAAATCAGCTGTGCGGCCACCTTGTTTATCATGGTGTAAAGCCATTAAACGCCTATCGGTATTCAGCATAAGTCTTGTTTGTTGCGATTGGTATTTTAAGGTGAGTAAGCGCTCGACAGATTCACCAAAAACCCCCGCAACAAGTAATGCTTGATGCTTATTTATTAACTGCTGTATCTGGCTATTGGTTAATTGATTCAGTTGGCTAACACTGCGAATAGTAATACCGGTTTTCGCTATTTCCTGCATTGCTAAAAACTGATGTGCTCCTGCTACCATGCTCACAGCTGACCGGTCTGACACTAATGCCAACACCTTAAATTCGGCTGCATTAAGTGTGAAACTATTAATAAAAACAACAAAAAATAACGTTATAGCAAAATAAGCATTACAGATAGACTGTCTTTTTGATGCGCTGATAAAAGATCTTATAGCTGATTTGCTACACATAAAACTTGTCATGAAAACTCTCATAAAACAGGGACTAACAGCTTAATTAATAGAATAATATTAACCAAGCTTTGCTAGATAAAATTTGAAGAGCGAATTAAAAACATCGCGTTTTATTAAAAATACGCAGTGTTAAACTTGGGTTGCTAGGTAAATACCAATGCATATAAGACGCAAGAATGTTGTTATGTTGGTAAACAAATTCTCCGGCCCGTTCACTTGGATGATGTGTCGTTTGACCACTAGGCTCTAAATCAATTTCAGCAGCAGAATAGTGAAAGCTATGCCCGCGCATTATGTTGTCAGTATCGTGAGCACCATTGTCGACAAGGCTGCCATCAATCCCTTTACCAAAACCGGTTAAATTAACCCACTGTGAACCGATAGCGGCGACTTTTTTCTGCATAACCGCCTTACCTGGCAATAAACCCAGCATCGAAAACTCTTGCCCTGACATATCGGTAAGTTGCTCAAGTAAATACATCATGCCGCCGCACTCAGCAATAATAGGCTTATTACTAGCAGCAAAACCTTTAACATCATCGAGAAAAGTGACATTCGCCATTAACTGTTCAATATAGAGCTCAGGATAACCACCCGGAATATATAAAACATCACCGTCAGGCAGGTGTTCATCGGTCAATGCTGAACAATAAACTAGCTCTGCGCCTGCTTGTTGTAAAAAAGCAATATTAGCCGCGTAAATAAAACTAAAAGCATTATCTCGCACAATAATAATGCGTGTGCCGAGCAATGCTTGCTTAGTCATGATTTCATCGCTATTGGTATGACTTGCAAAAAATTCTACTTTTTCAGGTAACTCAGTTAGATCGGTATTAGCGATATGACCTGCAGCTCGATCAAGTTGCGCATCAATATCGGATAATTCCTGTGCCAACACTAAGCCTAAATGACGTGCTGGTAAGGTAATAGTTTCATCTTTTGGTAAACGGCCATAAAAACGAAACTCTTCTGGAAAGCCTTCACTTAGCAACTCGATATGACGCTCGCTATTCACACGGTTGGCAATTACGCCAGAAAAAGGTAAGTTTTTTCTAAACTTTGCTAAGCCAAACGTCACCGCGGCAAAGGTTTGTGCCATCGCTTTAGCATCGATAACCCCTAGCACTGGAATGTTAAAGTACTCAGCTAGGTCCGCACTACTCGGGTTGCCATCAAACAAGCCCATGACGCCTTCAATCAGAATAAGATCAGACTCTTGTGCAGCACGATAAAGCAATTCCTGACAGCCTTTCTCGCCAACGAGCCAGAGATCTAATTGATAAACTAATTCACCACTAGCTTGGCGTAAAATCATCGGGTCAATAAAGTCAGGTCCAACTTTAAACACCGTTACTGTACGACCTTGGTTGCGGTGATAACGAGCCAAAGCCGCTGTTACTGTGGTTTTTCCAGAGCCCGAATGCGGCGCAGCAATAATTAATGCTGAACACATAACACCACTGCCTTGCTTATGTTCAGGCTTATTTTTAAATGCGGTGTTTGCAACTGGTGATGTTTGCTTTTTTGCAGAAGCCATTAAGCTATCCTTCTCATTAAACTATTTTTAACAAGCTAAAAATTAAAGCGAGTTATTAACTTTGGTATCTATGGCTTTATCAGCAAAGAAATGACTCAAGGTAAAATCAATAACGATCGCCGAAATCACATAGAAAATAGGATTAGAAATAGACTTAAAGTAGTATTTATCAACGCGGGTTGCGTATTCAGCCCAAGACAACTCAGGAAACTTACCTGATAATGCGTAATAGCTACCATTTGAAATAAAGAAGGCAATTGAGCTGGCAATAAATAACGCTAACGCCACTTTAACAATGTTGATTTGCCAGGCGCTTCGCTGCCAGTTAGGACGAGTATAATAACCGACAGTAAACATAACGCCGTAGCTCAATACTAACGCTGGATATGAAGTGGTAATACAGTCACCAAATTGACCACGATAATAAGATGACGCGAGATCTATTGTTAAAGTCAGAATGTAAAAGAACCAAAAGGCTTTAATATTTCTCAAATACATCCCAGCTAAAAAGAAAATAGCAATTGATGCACTCGGCAAATGGTTAAAGCTAGAAAAATGGTGTGTACGAGTAGCTAACATAAGAAAGCTTAATATTGCCAATACGGCAACAAACAAGTTAATAGGTAATTTTTGGTGGTCTGATTTCATAACGATTCCGCTGCCTAATATATATAGAATATTAACGGTGTAGGAAATCAAAGTCGGTATGCGGTGTGGTCACGTAATGAATAATAGCAACGATAAGTAGCGCTTTAATACATCATGCGATCGTAAAAAATAACTCAGACCGTATACTGTTCTCTGAATTACCGCCCACCGCAGTTGTCGAGTGATAGCTTTAGGCCGGTCTCCGGACTCCTGTTCATCGCACTTGCAACACCTTCCCATATCGTCACTATTTTGTTAAATAAAGTAGTGATTTAATACAGTGGTTTTGTTGCTGCTCACAGTTACCGTTGCGGGGGCAGTACTGGTATTTCACCAGTTTCACGTTTCATCTTTGTCATCCGTGTTAAGCAGATAAATTTTATCTCATTAACGCGGCAACTCAAGACACCTAAATCTGCGCTGATATTACGCCATGCGCAACGGTTATTCAACAAATAACACCATTTTACCTGCCTCTACTGGATGCTTGTCAGAGCAATAGTGTGTAGAAAAAACAATTGCATTGAATCAAGTTAATGATTTAGTTATTCTCCACAGCCAATTATTCTATTTTAACAGCTACAGCATAGAGCTAAGAAATGAAAACAACGCTATATTTAGCTCGTCACGGACAAACCCAATGGAATAAAGTACAACGTTTTCAAGGGCAATTAGACAGTGAACTAACCGCTATAGGCAAACAACAGTCAGAAAATGTTGCCTCGCAACTTATCAGCAAAAAAATAGACCTCATTGTTTCTTCCTCACTAGGACGAGCAATTGCAAGCGCGGCGATATGCCAGCAACAATTAAATGCCCCCGTGATGAGTTTAGATAGCTTGGTCGAAAGAGATTTAGGTCATTGGCAAGGTAAACATGTTAATGATATTAAGAACGATAAAAACTATCATGAAATATTACACCAATTTACCGAACTAAAACCGGTTAATGGAGAAAGCGCAATACTATGCGGTGAACGTATTTATCAAGCATTAAAGTCGCTAGCACTGAGTCACAAAAGTAAAAACTTACTGGTTATTTTTCATGGCGAAGCGTTACGTTGCTTATTAGCAAGACTAGGCGAAAATTCAACGGGTAATGCTTATCAACTCTTCGACAATGGTTGCTTATTAAGCTTGAATTATCTCCATCAGGATAATCAATTTCAATTAGTTGAGCAGTTATAACAACATAAACTGCCTAACTAAAACGCTATAACCAAGCTGTTTAGTTAGGCGCTTTAGGTCTTTTAATTTAAAGATAACTAAGCTTTATAACCCCGAAAATATTAAGGCAGTAGTAACATTGTTTGAGCATATTTTTCAACACAATATATTTCAACAAAGTATCGCAATACTGTCTGAATTTAGTCTGGTATTAACGCTGTTCATCGCACTATTGTTGGATAAAACGTTAGGTGAAGCAAAACATTTTCATTACTTGGTTGGCTTTGGCTGGTTAGCCAATAAACTGGCAGCAAGACTTAATCCGCTTCCAATAGAAAAAGTGTCAACCAAAGACCGTTCAGTACTAAAAGCAAAACTACTCGGCACGATGGCTTGGTGCTTATTGGTACTACCATTACCTGTACTTTATTATTTCCTCATTGAGCAGTTAACTTGGTATGGGCAAATTATGGCCGATGCCACGGTACTTTATTTAGCAATAGGACTGAATAGTTTATATCAACATGCCATGCAGATTTACCGGCCACTACAGTCTGGCGATATTGATAACGCTCGCCACTTCACCGGCTATATTGTCAGTCGAGAAACTTCAGCACTTACCGAGCAGGAAATATCAAGAGCGACGGTTGAATCCATGTTAGAAAACGGCCATGACGCGGTTATCGCATCACTTGTTTACTACCTTATTGGCGGCGCACCTCTGGTAATTTTGCATAGGCTTGCCAATACCTTAGATGCAATGTGGGGCTATAAAAACGCTCGTTTTATAAATTTTGGTTATGCCAGTGCTCGTCTCGACGATTTACTCGGCTTCATTTCAGGAAAATGTTGTGCGCTGCTCTATGCGATACAAGGTCTACCGCACCGACTTTTTGCCAAAGCACTTCAAAATGCCTATAGCCAAGGCAAGCAATATAAAAGTCATAATGGTGGCTGGGTAATGGCCGCTGGCGCAACCGTTATGGCAATAAAATTAGGTGGCAGCGCTCAATACCATGGCAATGTTGTTCATTCTGTCACTTTAGGCGCAGGCCGTGCCGTTAGCATTGATGATATTGTACAGAGTTTACATGTCGTTAACCGAGCTAGTTTACTGTTAATTACCTGGGTTTTTATCTGGCAATTAATCACAAATATTTTTTGCACGTTCATTTAATACCAAGTCCACTTACAATAGTTTATTACTAGGAAAAAAATGGCTTTAATTCATGGTGGGCAGTTACAACAGATTGCCGAGCAATATAAAATTTCAACCAATGATTGGTTAGATCTATCCACTGGCATTGCGCCGTTCAGCTATCCCATTCCTGATATCCCGTTAAGCGCATGGCAACAATTACCACAACGAAATCCTGAATTAATTGCTGCTGCAAAACAGTATTATCAATGTTCACAACTTGTTGTAACTAACGGCAGCCAAGCCATTATTAAAGCATTGCCTGAGCTATATCGGCAAAAAAATATTCACGCACGCAATGTCTATCTACCTGAACGAGGCTATAAAGAGCATGCACATGCTTGGAAAACCGCAGGTTATCAATTGCATTTCTATCAAGCGTCATTACCGGACATTACATCGTTATTACCAAACAGTGTGCTAGTGGCGATCAATCCTAACAACCCAACAGGGCAGTTTTTCACGCCTAGTATTATTAAGCAATATCATGAAAAGCTCAGTCAACTTAACGGCTTATTAGTACTTGATGAAGCCTTTATGGACGTTATGTCGAAGGAGCAACCTTATAGCCCTAACCTTGATAGCGATGTTGCTAATGATAGTAACAGTGGTCACGTCATGGTATTGCGTTCATTTGGCAAGTTCTTTGGTTTAGCTGGTATTCGTATTGGCTTTTTAATTGCGGATAATACTTGGTGTAAAAGCATTGCAAGCCTATTAGGGCCATGGCAAGTAAACGGACCAGCACAAATCATTGCCGAGCGAGCGTTAGCTGATATCAGCTGGCAAATAGAGCAAAAGTCACGTTTGAAAACATTGAGGAAAGCGCAAGAAAAGATGCTTAATGAAGTATTTTCTCAAGCTTTATTGCTTGATATTAAAGGCTGTGATTTATTCCTCACCTTACGTTTTCATCAAGTAGAACATGCTGAAAAAATTCACCATAGCCTTTGCCAACAAGGGGTCTATTGCCGACTTGCTGACGAGAAAGACACGATCAGATTTGGCATTACAGTGATGGGGAATTTTAAGCGATTAGAGAGTGCTTGCCGCCAAGCTTATACACGAATTATTGCCGGCATGGATGCAGGTACTTAGTTTTTGTCCGGAACGAAAAAACTGACCGTGCATCCTGTACATATACGCTTCTGTGCATCCTTGCACCTGCGTTATACCGTACATCCTGTACATAAAAAAGGCACCTCGTCAGGTTAATGCCGATCAGTTAAGATAACGATCGGTTGACCGATCCAAAAGATCATGCAAAATCCGTAGTTAGGTAACTAACTACGGATTTTTTTGTGAATATTGAACAAGCACTACAGACGACACTTGAAGAAAGTAACCGATACCATACCTTCGAAAAACTATCAGAAATCCTTTCTCCTGAAATCATTGAACAAGGCTTTGAAAAGGCTGGCATTGCTACGGTTCGCAAACGTAGGCTACCACTGGAAGCGGTTTTATGGTCAGTGATTGGTATGGCTTTATTTAGAAAAGAGTCTGTTTGGAATATCGCCACTAAGTTAGACATCATGTTACCTGGCAAGAGTCAGCTTGTTGCTCCCAGTGCTATGGTTCAAGCCAGACAACGCTTAGGCGATGATTCGGTTAAACAAGTCTTCAATAAATCTGCACAAGCAATGTATAAACAACACGAATTTGAAACATGGAATGGTTTGAACCTATTGGCTGTGGACGGTGTGGTCTGGCGAACACCTGACACCCCAGATAATCGTAAAGCATTTTCTTCTGGCAGCAACCAATATGGTGACACAGCCTTTCCACAAATCCGTATGGTCTGCCATATGGAGCTTACCAGTCATCAACTACTCAGTAGTGAGTTTGATAATTACAAAACGAATGAAATGAAGCTAGCTGAGCGTTTGATTGAACGCACACCTGATAACTCTCTTACTATGTTTGATAAAGGATATTATTCACTTGGGATGCTTAATCGTTGGCACCAAACGGGGAGTGATCGACATTGGTTGATCCCAGCAAGACCGGACTTACAGTATGAAATTATCACATCGGTTGGTAAAAATGACCATATCATTGCATTGAAAACAACAAAGCATGCACAAAAGAATTTTCCAGATGTACCTGAAATCATTAACGCCAGATTAATCAGTAAAACAATAAAGGGTAAAAGCTATCGCATATTAACGTCAATGACAGATAGATTGCGGTTTCCTGGCAACGAAATTGTTGAGTTATACTGCCATCGATGGGAGATAGAACTCGGGTTTAGGGAAATAAAACAAACGATGCTTAATAGTGCATACCATTTGAGAAGTAAGCGTCCTGATATGGTTCGCCAGGAGCTATGGGGCGTATTACTCGCCTATAATTTAATACGAAGAATTATGACGATGGCGGCGAAAGAAACAGGTATATGGCCAAATCAGCTGAGTTTCTCGAGTAGTTCGATGGCAGTGGTTCAGTATTTTTCGTCAATATCAATAATGAGCCCCGGTAATATTCCTATGCATTGGGATCATTTACTTAAAACCCTGCTCTTATTCAAACTTCCGACGAGGCGGGAAGATAGAAAATATCCCCGCTGGGTGAAACCCAAACCATCTAAATACCCTCATAAAAAGAAAAATGCCAGTTAGCTTAACTGACTGGCATTAACCTCGTCAGGTGCCTTTTTCATTCTAAGTTAATATATTACTATCAGCGCGGCTATTAATTTTGGTAAGTAATACCGAAGTACGCTACACGTTCCTGAGTAAAGTATGCACTTGACGTTTGGTAGTTTTCATCAAACACATTATTCACTTTTGCCTGAAGCTTAATATTATCAGAAACTGGATAACTAACACCTAAGTTCACCAATGAATAACTATCAAGCTTCACAACTGTACCACCAAAAAGATAATCATAACGCTTACCTTTATATTGAATTTCAGCGTATAAATCAGCCTTAGCAAGTGTAGTATCGAATTGATAACTTATATGATTTTTTGCACGACGACCTAGTTGCTTGCCAGTAGATGCATCTTCAGCTTCAATGTAGCTCACATTAAATTGGTGTACCCCACCAAAACCTTGATAATTAGCACCAAGTTCTGCACCTTTAATTTCAACATCATCAACGTTAACAGGTGTTACATTGCCATCTTTATCCGAGCCACTCCAATCGATTAAATCTTCGATGTCTGTTTGGTAAAGATTAAAAGCAATTGATAGTGCATCAAATTGACTTTTAACACTAAATTCATAGCTCTTCGAAGTTTCAGAGACTAAATCAGAATTGCCTTTATAACCAAAATTCAATGGGTAATATAAATCATTAAATGTTGGTGCTTTAAAACCAGTACCTGCAGAAACACTTAATTGAGTGCTTTGTGTTACTTGATAACCCACACTGGTGTTAAAAGTAGTTTCAGAATCAATACCTTCGACATCGTCATAGCGTGCAGCTAATTCATAAGATAACTTATTATCATTAAACATTGCATGTGCAAATACGCCTGTCGTGTCACGCTTAGTTTTATCGTACTCAGCATCACCTTTAAGCTCTTCCTGATATAAATCAGCACCTAGGTTCAATTGCCATTGTGAAGAAAGCTCACTACTATTTAATAATGAATATTGGTTACGACGCGAATCATATTTTGTACCATCACTTTTGCTTGTTCCATTACCGTAACCAATGTTAGAAGTACGGTTTTGACTAACACTGAATTGTGTGATGCTATTTACACCGCCAGCTTGCCAATTATAGTTGGCGCCTAATTGCCATACATGGTTATTCACTTCACTTTCATTAGCACCAAATGAGCTATCGTATTCAGTATCACCTTTGTCTAATTGTGCTAACCAATTTAAACTTAATGATTTGTCGATTTGTTGTTGACCATTAATAGCAAAAGAGTCAAAGCTATAGCCATCATCATCGGTTTCATTATCATCTTTAGCATCAAAACCATCACTTTCTTCGTGCTCAACACTTAAGCTCGTAAAGCCATCGCCATGTTCTATACCAACACCGCCGTTAATCATGCTGTAACCTTCGCTACCGACATTTGCACTAACGAAGTGTTCTCCACTATTTAGTTTGCGAGTAAATATTTGAATAACACCACCGATGGCATCAGATCCCCAGAGTGCTGCTCGAGGTCCTTTAACAATTTCAATACGCTCAACCAATTCAGGAGCAATATTTTGTACGTTAGTAGAGCCTAAGCTTGCAGAGCTAATACGAACACCATTTAATAAAACAAGGGTATGACCAGAGTTAGCACCGCGCATATATACTGACGATGCTTGACCACGACCGCCAGAAGTTGAAATATCAAGACCTGCAACAGTTGATAGAATATCTAGTACTGATTTAGGCTGAATACGATCAATCTCAGCACGTGTAATTACCACTTGGCTTGCTAATGAGTCAGCAATATTCATTGGTGAACGTGACGCAGTTACTGTGATTGTTTCTAAGTCATCTGCACTTTCAGTATTTGCTGAAGCGATAAAAGATGTCGACATTGCACCAGCAACAGCTAATGATAATAATGATTTTTTGAAAAAGTTATTTTGCTTAATGTTCATATGACCTCATTAATGATGCCCACCGCATCATATGTTTTACCACGTTTATACGTGGTGTAATTAAGTAAATTCAAGTGCTCGGACTGATTACGCTATACAAAAATAACGTGATTCACCGTTGCGGGGGCAGTGTAGAAATTTCATCTACTTCCCTCAAACTTACTGTATTAAACAGTAACTAACATGGTTAATTACTGTCGCTAGTTTAGATTCTTTGCATGTTGATATTTGTTAGCTAGGTATTCGACCAACAGTTTCAATAGCCCTTAAGTGCGACTACTCGGTGTATTCACACCCTGAGCAATAATCTGCTGAATTTTTTCCATAGCTAAATGCTCATTACAAACATCAGCTAATCGCTCTAGTTGTATTTCTCTGTGCTGATTAATATCAACAACCGGCTGTGCCATGTCTTTTATACCTAACCAATTGAGTACCGCTTGTGTCGGCTCAGGGCAATCAAAAAAGCCATGTAAGTAGCTAGCGATAATTTGTCCGTCATCAGAGATACAACCATCCGGTGTTTGTTGTTTTTTACCGGTACCATCACTTTCAATATGCAGTAATGGCTGGTTTAACGCTGGGCCCGTAGAGACGCCACAGTGAATTTCATAGCCTTTTAACTGACAAGTTTCACCTTTTAACGTCATGCTCGCCGTTACTTGGCTTAGTGTTTTATTTTGCGTTAGCGTGGTGGTGAAATCTAACAAGCCTAGGCCTGATATTTGCTCAACATGTGATTCAATATGTTCAGGATCGAATATCTGCTTACCCAACATTTGATAACCGCCACAAATGCCCATAACTTTACCGCCATAGCGTAGGTGTTGCTCTATTTCTTGCTGCCAACCTTGTTGCTTTAAAAAGCTTAAATCAGAAGTGACATTTTTACTGCCTGGAATAATAATTAGATCAGCCCCTTGTAACGACTGACCTATTCGGATGTATTGCAAATCAATATTGGGCTGTAAGCGCAATGGGTCAAAATCAGTGTGGTTGCTCATATGTGGTAGCAGCGGCACAAAAATTTTCACCTTCGCTTGCATGACTTTGTTATCAAGCGCGACCGCATCTTCTGCGTCTAATGCTAAGTCATGTAAATAAGGCAACACACCTAATACGGGCTTGCCTGTGCGCTCTTCAAGCCAATCTAAACCCGACTCAAGTAATTTAATATCACCGCGAAAACGATTGATAATAAAACCTTTCACTCTTGCTTGCTCTGACTCAGAAAGTAACGCCAGCGTACCAACTAAGTGAGCAAATACACCACCACGGTCGATGTCTGCCACTAAAATCACCGGGCAATCGACGGCTTCGGCATAACCCATATTGGCAAGATCATGAGCACGAAGGTTAATTTCAGCTGGGCTACCTGCCCCTTCAACCAGCAATACCTCATGATCATTGGCTAAACGGTGATGCGATTCCAACACCGCTTGCATCGCCACTTTTTTGTAGTCGTGATACTTGCCGGCTTCCATGTTGGATATTGCTTTACCATGGACAATAACTTGCGCGCCAGTGTCACTATTAGGTTTTAACAAAATAGGATTAAAATCAACTCGTGCTTCAACCTTTGCCGCAATCGCTTGCAAAGCTTGAGCGCGACCAATTTCGCCACCATCTTTAGTTACCGCGCTATTTAGCGCCATATTTTGCGGTTTGAATGGCGCTACGTTAATACCGGCATTCACTAATACGCGGCATAAGCCCGCAACTAAGGTGCTTTTTCCTGCATCAGAGGTCGTGCCTTGCACCATTAATGTTTTCACAATTGCACCTTGTTGTTAGTTTTTTCAGCTGATTTTAATGTTAACGATAAGCCTGCCATCACAAATTCAACATTATCAGCAATGCTAGCAATGGCTTGATGCAGCCAGCCCGCTTGATCAACGAATTGACGTGAAAGTTCGCCCATAGGAACAATGCCATGACCTACTTCATTACTGACTAGAATTATTTCAATCTTTCGTAGCTGACCATTCACTTTATGCTCAGGACTGTCTTGTCGCTGAAGATGCTCTAACAAGCTCAGCAGTTGCTGTTTTTCTTCTTGCCAATAAGCAAGGTTACACTCCGACGTTTGGTCAGCTTCTATACTTGGCTTGCATAAACTATTACTTAGCCACAACGTTAAACAATCCACCAATATACAAATATCTTGCCTGTTATCTTCAAGCGCTAATGCTATGGTCCTTGCTAATAACAGTGGTGATTCTATTAACTGCCAATGCGCAGGACGATCAGCTTGGTGTTGAGCAATGCGTTGCTGCATTTCATCATCAAATGCTTGTGCCGTCGCGATATAAGTCACGGGTAAATTTGAAGACTTAGCATAGCGTTCAGCCAACGAACTTTTACCGGAGCGAGCACCGCCAATAATGAGGTGAACTTTACTCATGAAGCCACCACAGAAAGTGACAATAACGAAAGGTAAATAACCACTTCAGAAAGCTGCTGTGCAGCGCCCAAACAATCGCCAGTATAACCGCCTAATTGTTGAGTAAACCAACGTTTTAAACACCAACGAGTAATGAACAAAATAGCAATCAGTTTCCAAGCAATGCTAAACGATAAAGTAAATACAATAATCACAGCCCCTGTCACCAGTAAGGTTAAGTAGCTGCTATTGGATAAATCTTGTGCCAGCGGTTTAACTTTCGATGTTGCGTCTTCACTCACATAAGGCATGTCAGCAATGAGGCTTGTTGCTAACACTCGGCTTAAACAATGGCCTAATAAAAAAATCGACAACATAGACATCACTTCAGACGGCAAGACTGCACTTATTACGTTATCTCCCACCATTGAAGTATTTAATAATGCTAACAATGTTTGATACTTAATCATCAGAATAAAAAATAGGGCCGCGGCGCCATAAGTCCCTAAACGACTATCTTTCATAATATTAAGCTTATTCTCTACAGTCCAGCCGCCGCCGAAACCGTCCCAAACATCAGCCCAGCCATCTTCATGAAAAGCCCCGGTTAAGAAGACACTCGTCGCCATGGCAATCAACAAAGCAAGTTCGACAGGCATAACACTGGCGGCAAGATAAAAAACTAACGCTGAGCCAACACCAATAAATACCCCCACTAAGGCGAAATATCGACTGGCTTGATTAAGCATATTTGCCGTAACATCAACCTTAAGTTTTACCGGGATACGGGTAAAAAAACTGACCGCTAAAAGCAATAAATGCCATTGCTCACGCAATATGCCTTGCTTAAGTAACATCAGTAACCTCGGCATCAACAAAACTTGCCATATCATTATAAAATGCCACCGCAGCTTGAAGAATGGGCAACGCTAATGCGGCGCCTGTACCTTCACCCAAACGTAAACCTAAGTTTAATAAAGGCTTAACGTTCAACCACTGCAACATTTTCTGATGACCTTGTTCACCTGAGCAATGAGCAAATACCATATAGCCTTTGACATTAGCATTCAGTTCAATCGCTAACATAGCCGCAGCGGTACAAATAAAACCATCAACAATAATCAGCATATTATTCTCTGCGGCCGCCAGCATCGCTGCAGTTATTTGTACTAGTTCAAAGCCACCGATACAGCGTAAAATTGCCTTTGCATCAACTAAGTTTTCAGCATGCAATGCCAAAGCTTGTTCAATAACTTGTTGCTTCTTCTTAACCACATCATCAGAAACACCGGTACCACGACCAACCACATCGCTGACAGGCACTTTCATTATTGCCGCCATAATGGCTGATGCAATAGTGGTATTGCCAATGCCCATTTCACCAAAGGCCACAATATTACAACCACTCGCTTTAATTTTGTTGATGTGTTGCAGTGCAAACGAAAAGCCCTGTTCGACTTGAGCCTCAGTCATTGCAGCTTGCTGGTTGATTGCCTGTGTTATATAACCTAAACGCTGATTAATAACCGGTAAAGATGCTGCAGGGGGATGTAGAATACCCGCATCAACAACACTCAGTTGCCAACCGAATTGTCGGCAAAGTACATTGATAGCCGCTCCACCATTGGCAAAGTTAGCCACCATTTGGCTAGTAACGTCACTTGGCGCAATAGAAACACCTTCGCTAGCAATACCATGATCGCCGGCAAATACCGTTAAATGGGGAGAGACAAGTTGTAACTTGTGCTGGGTGTCAGTTGGGTCATCGTTGAGAATATTATTTTTGGTGTCAGCTATCGTGCTTATTAGCTGTATTTGTGCAATTTGTTTAGCAAGTAATTCAAGATCGCCTAATGCACCTAATGGCTTGGTTTTACCATCGATTTTTGCTTGAATTTTTTCTGAATGTTCACAACTAACCGCTTGGATCTCAAACATGACATTACCTAAATCAGACCGTACTAAATAAAAAATTGTTAGTGGATCGGTATATGATGATTAACGTCGATAGTATTAGGGGGTTTTTGGGAGCAAATCTATTTTCATCAGTGATATCGTCACCAATAAAAAATTGATAGTGTCTCGAGTAACCCGCTCGACGTAGCAATTAATGTTCATATTCATCTGGTATCCTGACTTACAGCATCTAGATATATCCCTTCCCAATGATTTTCTTTCGAAAATGTTTAGTGGTTAATATATCGCTCTGTTTACAGTTGCGGGTACAGTTGTGGACTTTCACCACATTCCCAGCCTCACGAATTTAAATGCTTTTAAGCAGCTTAAAAAAGTGTATTTGAATATGACATTATTTAATTATTGCCGCGATTATCGACAGCTAGGGGAAAATAGCAAGGTTTATTTTTATATCAGATAGTTCATAAAGTAATAAAAACGATAAAAATCAATCTATTGCTATAGAGTGCCAATTAACTTTCATACTAAAGGACTAAAATATTAGGGGCATATAATCGCGCAATTAAAGCATTAATTTAGACCAAGCTTTACCTTCGTTATCAATGAAAACTTGCAGATGAATTAAGCTGCCATAAGGCACATCCAAGTTGGTCATATGATAAGTACCTGGAATAGGCAGCCCTAATACTTTAGCCAGTAGATATCGAATAACACCACCATGACTCAACACTAAAGTATTTAATGAGTCCGCTTTTTCGAGTTCGCTTTGGCACAATTGCGAGAGTAAATTTTGCCAGAAGTTATCAACGCGCTCCATAAAACTTTCCATAGACTCACCGTTGGGCGGTTGGCATTGCCAGGGATCTTGCCAAAAATCGCCTAAGGTTAACGTTGTTTCTGCTGCGGTTGTTTCAGCTTCCTGTGTTAATTGCCACAACGCTTGATAAGGTTTACCGTCCCAATCACCAAAGTTCATTTCTTGTAATTCGGTCAACACCTGCAATGAAAGCTCATGTTGTTGGCAATATTGTGTGGCAAATTCTCGACACCGAACCAACGGCGAGCTATAACAATTTGAAATTTTAGGTAAATTTTTTGTGGCATTAATAAGTTGTTGCTTGCCAATATCGGATAGCGCAATATCAGTACGACCGCAAAGGATGCCGCTTTGTACAAGCTCGCCATGGCGTAACAAATAAACATTAAATACTGACAAGCTACTCTTCCTATTTTTAGCCTCGCTATTGCCGACAGTTTAGCAAAAAAGCTTGTGCTATTAATATGATAAATATTTTTATGTATACCCATGACGCTTCAAGATACATAATTTAAGTTTGAATTATCATCGGTATAAACAACAAAAAATTGATCTTTATCGCCCACCTTTTGGTAAGCTAAAAATATCTCAGTTAATATCTGCCCCATAACTATGCCAAATCATAAGTCACAAGGAAAATATATGTCCCCTGTTCCTGAACCTAAATGGCCAGAACGCATTATCTGTTTAACAGAAGAAACCACTGAAGCACTTTACTTAATGGAGGAAGATCATCGCATTATTGGTATTTCAGCTTACACCATGCGCCCAGCGCGAGCACGTAAAGAAAAAACCAAAGTCAGTGCTTATATCACCGCCAGAACCGAGAAAATTTTAGCATTAAAACCTGACTTAGTTTTAGCCTTTTCTGATATGCAGGCCGATATTGTCGCTGATTTAATTAAAGAAGGCATACAAGTACATTGCTTTAATCATCGAAGCATTAGCGAAACCTTGCAAATGATCCGCACACTTGCAGGCTTAATTGGCCAGCCAGAAAAAGGCGCAAAATTAGTAGCAGATTTACAAAACAACTTAAACACCATCAAACAACAAGCTGATAAGTTACCGGTACGACCGAAAGTTTATTTTGAAGAATGGTTTGACCCTATTATTACCGGCATTGGTTGGGTCAGCGAACTGATCGAAATTGCCGGTGGTATCGACTGCTATCGCGAATTTTCAACACAATCTTTAGCTAAAAACCGTATTGTTGCCGATGCTAGTGATGTTATTGCCAAACAACCTGATATTTACATTGCCTCTTGGTGTGGTCGTAAGTTTGATCAAGATAAAGTTACCACTAGAGCAGGTTGGCAGGAAATACCCGCAATAAAAAATGGTGACATTTACGAAGTCAATTCAACCGATATTTTACAACCGGGTCCGGCAGCATTAACTGATGGTGTAAAACAACTCGCCGATATTATTAAGCAATGGGCTGAGCATAAATAAAATGTTAAATATTTGCTGGCTGAGAAGTCGCTTAATCGCCATATTATGTACATTTGCTTTTGTCTATAGTAGCCAAGGCTCTGCGCAAGCGCTCGATAAAGTGTCTATTCAACTAAATTGGTTACATCAATTTCAGTTTGCTGGCTACTATGCCGCAAAAGAACAAGGCTATTATCGAGAATTAGGCTTAGATGTTGAGTTACGAGAGTTCGATGGTCAAGGAGCCGTTGACGATAATGTCATTGCAGGTAAAGCCGATTACGGCATCAGTAATTCAAGTCTACTGGTAGCTAAAAGCAAAGGTAAACCGGTTGTTATTGTTGCACAAATATTTCAACATTCACCGGCAAACCTTGCCACGCTGCGCTCTTCTAATATTGCTAGCCCATTTGACCTCATCGGTAAACGTATCATGATGAGTTCAGCATCAAAAAATTTCGACCCTGTTACCGCGATGCTATTGCAAGCGCAAACAAAAAAAAATGCTTTTACTTGGCAAGACAATAACCAACCCTTCTCCGCATTGGTGAACGGTGAAACTGACGCGATTTTAATTTATAACACCAATGAGCCATTCGAATTTGCCCAAGCTAACATAGATATATTTACTATCGACCCGAGAGATTATGGTATTGATTTTTATGGTGATAATCTTTTCACTAGCGAGTCCGAAGTAAAAAATAATCCTCAGCGTGTACAGGCTATACGCCAGGCAACGATTAAAGGTTGGAAATACGCCCTAAATCATAAAACAGAAATCATTGAGTTGATTGAAAAAAAATACAATAGCCAAGATAAATCTCATGCCCATTTACGTTTTGAAGCCGAAGAAATTAGTAAAGTAATTTTAGCTAAATTTATTGCTATAGGTTCAATTGCTCGCACCAGAATGGAAAAAACAAATGAAATTTATCATCAACTTGGTATGACAAATTCACCTTTTCTACCTGAAAATATTTTACTAGACGATGCCTTAGAAAATTTTTCAGATAAGCATATTAGCCACGACAGCAGCACGTTATTAATAATATCGATGATATTGATCTCTTTATTATTAATATCTATCACCTTAGTGTTACCTAAGCTTATTACTCAACAGCGTTTAGTTGCCTTTATGGCGTCACGGAAATTTCCGCTTATCGTGCACTCAATTTCAGTATTGAATATCACCATTATTTTCAGCGTAATTTATCTCACCTTGCAAGATAATGAAAAAAGTACACAAAGTAGCATAGAAAAAAATCTTGAGTCTGTTGTCAGTGCGACAAAAACAAGACTTAATGACTGGATAAGTGAACAAGAATACTTATTACAACAAATGCGAACTGACACAAAAATAATTAATTTAACCAAACAACTAAACCAACAAGCGCCTCAAACAGAAAAACTAATAACTTCATTAGCATTGCAAGATATACGGCAATATTTTCGACAAAGTAACCTACAAGGCCAAGGTTTTTCTATCATCAATAAAGACAAGATTAACATTGCTTCAAATCACAATGAAAATTTAGGCAAAATTAATGTTATCGCACAACAAAAGCCAGAGCTACTGAGCAGCGTATTTACCGGTGAAACACGCTTTGTCTCGCCGATCAAAAACGATCAGAACGTATTGTTTGGTAATAATAGTAATCCGATAGATCAATACAGCATGTTTATTGTTAGCCCGATATTTGATGATAATCATCAAGTTATTGCGGCATTAGCATTAAAAATTCAAACCAGTGGTCAAATTTCCGATATTATGCAACAAGGCCGTATTGGTGCATCAGGCGACAGTTACTTAGTTAACGAGCAAGGTCAAATGCTCTCCAAAAGTCGCTTTGAAGCCAGATTATCGATATTAAAGTACTTTCAAGATCATAGTAAAAATAATCAGCTGATCACCCTTAAAGACCCACAAATTAACATTACTGAAGCGCCAAATGCCGTCATAAATAATCAAGCTTTGCCATTTACCTATATGGCTAATCATCTTATAAATACAATGTATAAAAATAACAGTAACTTAATAGTAAAAAATAAAATAGCGACAAACGTTTTAGGTTACAACGACTACCGTGGCGTTAGCGTTTACGGCGCTTGGTTATGGGATTCAGAGTACGGCTTTGGCATAGCAACTGAAATAGACGTTAATGAAGCGATGTTAGGGTTAAATTCACTACGTAATAAGTTAATGTTGATTTCATTTTTTACCTTATTGCTGACCTTAACCGCTAATATATTTACCGTCACTGTTGGCCAACGTTCAACAAAATATATGCGACGTTCAAAAGCTGAATTAGAAAAGATAGTTAAACAACGTACCACCGAATTACATCAACGTGAACGGGCAATGTGGGAGTTATACGAATATGCCCCTGTTGCCTACGCTACATTAAATAGCCAAGGCCAGTTTATAAAACACAATTGTGTATTTGCCAAAATGTTTAAGCGCCCTAGAGAGCTTTTTGTGTCCTTAAACTGGCAAGAATTTGTCGAACCAAAACACTATGTTCATCGTATATTCCAGAGTAAGTCTCATCTTTTAGAGTGCGAAATTCCAGTAAGAATTAGTGGCAACCAAACCATAGATACCATGCTATCGGCTCTACCTGTTTATGATAATGACGAATTAATTGAAGTGCGACTGACCCTTATTGATGTGACACAAAGAAACGCAGCCAAAGCACAATTTGCAGCATTAATGGAATCCGCACCTGACGCCATATTAATGTTAGATAAAAACAGTGAACACCGTATTGTAAACTCGCAAGTGCTCACTATGTTTGGCTATGATAAATCAGAGCTGATTGGTGAAAAAATTGAACGATTACTACCTGAAGAAAAATGTTTACAGGTTTTTGAACGCTTACTCAGTGCGCCTAGCACTGAAAAGCAACGCTTAGAGTTGCTCGGTAAACGCAAAGATGGCGATGAGTTTTCCGCAGAAGTGACGGTAAATTCAATTGATATTCACAATGAGCGCTTTATCGTCGCTATTGTTAGAGATATCACCGAACGCAAACTTAATGATCAAGCTCTGGCAGAACAAGTCTTATTCCAGCAAGCGTTGGCTGATACTATTCCTTATCCTATTTTTGTTAAAGGCACAGACTTACGATTTATTAACGTCAATAAATCATATGAAGAAACATTCAATGTTAGGCGCGAAGATGTTATTGGTAAAACCGTACTCGATCTTGACTACTTGCCATTGGCTGATCGAAAAGCTTATCAAGCGGAAGATACCGCACTTATTGCCTCTATGGGCATGGTGCGAAAAGAAATCCCGCTAGTCTACGGTGATGGCTTAACGCACTCAACCATGTACTGGGTGAAGAGCTTTGCTAAAGCCGATGGCAACATTGGCGGCTTATTAGGTACGTTTGTTGATATCAGTGAACAAAAAATGGCTGAGCAAACCTTAGCACACGCCAAGTCTTTAGCTGAAGATGCGGTAAAAGCAAAATCTAACTTCTTAGCCAACATGTCGCATGAAATTCGCACCCCGATGAACGCGATCATAGGTATGTCGGCTTTAGCGCTGAAAACCAACTTATCACCTCAGCAACAAAACTATATCTTTAAAGTTAATCGTGCTGCCGAATCCTTATTAGGTCTGGTAAATGATATTTTGGATTTTTCTAAAATTGAAGCCAATAAACTCGATATTGAAGTTATTCCATTTTGCCTAGATGAGATTCTCGATAACCTCGGTAATATGCTAATGGATAAGCTGACCGAGAAAAAAACTGAGCTTATTTTTGACGTTGAAAAAACCGTTCCTATTGACTTAATTGGCGATCCTTTACGCCTTAGTCAAATACTCACTAACCTGGGTAGCAATGCGGCTAAATTCACCGAACACGGTGAAATAAAAATTCACATATCTTGTCTTAAAAAGCATAATAACAAAGTCACTTTAAAGTTCTCTATTTGTGATACTGGCATAGGAATGAGCGCCGAGCAGCAAGAAAAGCTCTTCCAGTCATTCAGCCAAGCTGACGCTTCAACCACAAGGAAATACGGTGGCACAGGTTTAGGGCTAGCAATATGTAAGCACTTGGTTGAATTACTAGGTGGCGAAATATGGTTAGAAAGCCAAGAGGGACAAGGCAGTCAATTTCATTTTATTGTTGATTATCAATGCCAATCGTTAGCACAAAGCCAAGCAAAAAGACCTTATTTATCATCACTTCAAGGCGGAAAACTTGCCTTAATCGCTGATAATGAGAGCTATAAGCCTATTTTACTGCGCATGTTGCAATCGTTTGGCTTTATTGTCGAACACTACAGCTCAGTCACGAGCGCGCTGACTGAGTTAACACAAGATAGCCAAACTTTTGATGCCTTGATTTTTGATCTGGTTAATTGCAATGATCAGCAAAGTTGTCGTGATATAAGATCAATACGAGATGCCTGCATCGATTTGCCAATATTACATATTCTGCCGAACCGACAAGAAATACCCAGCAAAACTCTTAATACCGATGAAAAGTATTACGTCACCTGTAAGCCAATTACCTCGTCGAATTTACTCGACAATTTATTAATTGCCCTGGGGCACGAAAACCTACGTAATATCAAATATACCTCAGCCCCCCTTGTTGAGCAGTCAGCAATCAATGCCCTACAAGGGGCGAAAATATTATTGGTTGAAGATAATGAAATAAACCAAGAATTGGCAACCGAACTATTAAGCCATCACGGTATTGCAGTAACCGTAGCCAATAATGGTCAAGAAGCGATAGATTATCTGCAACAGGAAAGCTTTGACGGTGTGCTGATGGATTGCCAAATGCCCGTAAAAGATGGTTATACCGCCACGCGAGAAATTCGCCAAGACGCGCGTTTTATCGATTTACCTATTATTGCCATGACCGCTAATGTCATGGCTGGCGATCGAGAAAAGTCTTTACGCTCAGGCATGAATGAACATATCGGCAAGCCTATTAACACCGGCGAACTCTTTAGCAAATTAGCCCAATGGGTAATACCGAGCAAACCTAATAATAAAAAACACAAAGCTAATTCATATAAAAATGACCTGCTTACCCTACCTGAACTTGAGGGTATCGACACCGCCGCAGGTTTAGCGGTAGCGCAATATAATCAGCAATTGTATCAACGCCTACTGGTTAAGTTTAAACATAACTATAGCCAAGCTATTAACCCGATAGCGCAGGCAATGAATAGCCATGACTTTGCTACGGCTGAACAACTGGCTCATACCTTAAAAGGTGTCGCAGGTAATATTGGTGCTCAGCAGCTTTATACCCTTTGTCAGCAGTTGGAAAATGATGCCATACAGCATGATATAAAACCGCTACTACTCGAGCAATGTCAAAATGAACTTAACCGTATTCAATTATCATTATCGCAACTAGAGCCGCAAGTCCCTGTTGAGCAAGCTTTCAACGTTAAGGACTGCAAAGCATTATTCGAACAATTGGTTATCGAGGTAGATAATTATGATGTAGCGGCCATAGATACCATTCAGACATTATTATCGATGACACATCAACAGCACTACCATCAACAACTAAAAGATATCATGACAAAGGTTGAAATATACGAATTTGACGATGCCGCCACGTTACTCAAGGAAATTGAAATTTCATTATGAGCCTGTTCGATAACACTATAAGTTACTGAATTTTAACAACTGTCACAAAGTTGTCAGGTAAAAGTCGTAGTAAAAAAAGAGTAACTAATCAATAATTTAACCAGAACAGCAACAAGGGGAAGTAAATGACCGTTCGAAAATTAAGACTTAAACGAGCATGGTCTCAGGAGCAATTAGCCCAGTTTAGTGGTTTGAGTATTCGAACAATTCAACGCATTGAACGTGGTCAAAAAGCAGGTTTGGAATCACTTAAATCTCTTGCCGCTGTTTTTGAGGTTGAACTTGATGAATTACTAAAGGAGAAGGATATGAGCAACTCGGACACTTACAACGATGAAGAAACTCGAATTATCGAACATGTTCAGGACATTAAGGGATTTTATAGCCATCTGATTAATTATGCCGTGGTTGTACTAGGCTTATTCTTACTGAATTTTCTTGTTAGCCCTGGTTATTATTGGGCTTGGTGGGCGGCATTAGGTTGGGGGATTGGGGTGATATCACACGGTTTGAGTGTGTTTGAAGTTTATAGCTTTTTTGGCGCTGATTGGGAGAAAAAGCAAATAGAAAAACGCTTAGGTCGAAAACTTTAACTTGGCTTGCTTTATTGTAACCTCCTCAGTGTGATGAAGAGGTGTGCATGAAAATGGGCCAAGCCAATGTTCTTTTTAGCGGCTTATTATGTGAGTTAGCCACATGTTAATTTTGCTTGTTGTTTACAAGCACTTTGTGCTTGCTCTGTTGATTCGCCGCCCATACAGAAATCAAACCTTAAAGCTCTCTTTTCTGGGGCGGGATCTGCAATAGTTGAAGCAGGAATCCACTTCCATTTTTTTAGCATTTTACGCGAATGTTTACCAAGGTTATTTTTAGGTAATTAGTTGATAACCTCAACATTTTCAGTTTTTCCTAAATCGGAAATATTAAAAGATAAAACAGCACATCCTCTACTCCCTGAACGGGCAAGTTCTAAAGGATATTTCGGGATATTTTTATTTGCACGTTCCCAGGTAAAGTCACTAGTGAGGGCTAAGTAAGTTACCTGTTCATCAGCGTAAATAGTCTTGTTTTTACCTACAGTACTTATCGAGGCAACAGCAACAACAATTGAGATTAATGTTAATATCTTCATATACACTCCATTGTTAGAATCATTTACATAAATATAATGACTCCCACTCAAAAATGGACATCAAAACAGCGGTGACTACGATTAACTGTCATCAAAGGTTAACAAGGACGTGTGATGACCACACCAAGGAAACAACACGTTAGCTTAACCAATCATCATATTATCATTATGTCTCACGCTGTATTCGTCGCGCTTTTCTCTGAGGTCAAGATAACGCCACTGGACAAAGCTATGAACACCGTCGTAGATGGTTTGAAGATAAGCTTTTAGCCTTAGCCCAAGTCTTTGCTACTGATAATTTAAGAGGGGCTTTTATTTTTTAAGTTTTTAAGCAACTAAATCAATTCCTATTTTAGCACTAGTGATGAGTGCAAAATAAATAAGAAGGCCTATAGATTTTTTACGACGACGAGCAAGTAACTCTTTAATTGCAACACTACCATCAATATCTAGCAATTGAGATTTCCATAAAATAAGCCAAAATATTTTTAAAGTAAACTCTTGATTATTTATGAATATTTTAGTTTTTTTGATTGGTAATAAAATTAAAGATGAATATAAAAGCTCATCTTCACACATAATGTTAAAACGTGTAGTAAAGCGATCATAAGAAACGATCACCATTAAACCTGATATTGTATGTGTTTGCTTCTGAATTCGTTCAAATGCCATAATTGATAAAGCCTAACGAGCCTGTGGAATCACTCATTTTTGATAAATATCCCGATAAAACAGGAGTACTAAATGCATTACCTATATCGAGTTAACCAACCGCAGTGCGATACAGGAGCACAAGAAATAAACAGGAATAACTTAATTCGTTATACCAAGTCTATTAATATGCATTTGGAGCAAGCAAACATTATATGAAGCGCCTCGATTGCCAACTTTTTCAAGTGCAACAGAGCTATTAAGTGAAAGCTCAACAGCCTACAGCCTGTTATATATTGAGGCTATCAGCCAACCACTGACACCTGCAATTGCGCCCCAAGCAAACAGTCCCGTTAAAAATCCCGAAAAGGTTAGAGTCCAGCCTAATGTACTAAAATCTGCGTGTACCATATGCCCAGTAATCTTCATTATGAGTTGCGGCATAAAATGAACAGCGGCGCTACACACAACCCAAAGAATACCAAAAGAAATAGCACTAGAAATTCCAATTTTATTTGCATCAATGTTCATGGCTTCCTCCAATTTAAGAAGTAGTAATCAGAATTAAAGAAACATAAGCTTATTATCGCGACTTCTCTGCAATGCCCGTTCCATAATTTCGCTTTATTATCACTTAATATCCCATAAATTCAATAAATTAGAAAGATTAATTTTAACAAAAACTGAGCGTATTAAACTATTACAGCGAAGTCTCAGTAATATTCAATTGATGATAATGCAGCTATTTCATCACTATCCTACGTAGGGTTAAAATATGCAGCTTGTACCACAACGTTATGCAACTTGGTGACTGACTACCTGGTGACCTTTACGACGACCAAATTCACCTTGATACGCTTTTAGTTATTCTCGTATAACTGCTTGGCAGCTAGCTGCTTTACAACAACAAACAAGGTTATCAATAAACTAGATTAAAAGTCAGCAGCAACTTCAAAAACTAAAGCTTGATGATTAATCGGGTGTTGCAACGACAAGTATTCGGCATGTAAATGTAGTCGTTGTGCTTTTAAACCATAATGATCGTCACCAACAATCGGCATATTTAAGCCATCTTGATGGGCGCAATGCACGCGTAGTTGATGTGTACGTCCCGTTTTAGGAAATAAGTGCAAGCGCGTGGTGTTATTTTTCCGCTCCAATACCCGCCAAGTCGTTAATGCCGGTTTACCGTGCTGATAACACACCATTTGTCGTGGTTTATCATCAAAATCTAGCCGTAGTGGCAATTCAATCGTGCCACTGTCTGCTACAACATTTCCGCTAACTAAAGCCACATAACGCTTCTCTATTGTGCGCTCAATAAATTGTTTTTGCAGCGCTTTATGAGCACGTTTATTTAAGGCAATAATCAACAGTCCAGAAGTCGACATATCTAATCGATGGACAATAAGCGGCCCAGATGCTTGTGGGAACTGGTTTTTAATGCGCATATACACTGAGTCGGCAATCGTTTTACCCGGCACGGATAAAAACTCAGCCGGCTTATTAACCACTAAAAGATCGTCGTCTTGATAAACGATAGCCAAATCTTTGCCATGTGCAGGATTAATCAGCAAAGGGTTATCATCAACATCTAAGCCCTGAAGCATATGCCCTAAAATAGGCTGACATTTACTGTAGCAAGAAGGATAGTAATTCTTATGTTGCCTGATAGCTGACTTAGGCGCTGCGCCCCACCAAAACTCCGCCATAGTGACGGGTGCTAAGTTATGTAAATAAGCATATTGCAATAATTTAGGCGCGGCACAATCACCAGCACCCGCAGGTGGTATATGTTCCGGTAACTCAGCAAAAATAGCGTTAAGGTCTTTAGTTGCGCCATCTGCGTTTAAAAACTGATATTGTGAAAAGAGTTTTTTCTGTAAGTTTTTAGAACGTGCTTTACGCTGCTTCTTTAACTTGGCAATTTTACTGGTTATCGTATCTAAGGCTTGCTGCAATAATGCAAGTTTACTCTGCCCGTGCTGTTTTAATGCTTGTAACTGTTTTTTTTCGTAAATGCTTTGCCCTGCTAAGACAAGTTTTAACTGCTCAAATCCATCGACGGTTAATTGCTCAACCGCCTCATCTCGCTGCTTTTTTCTTTCTTGGCGGTTAGCAACAATTAAGCGCTGTTGTACTGATAACGCTTGTTGATAACGGTTAGTTGCTTCATTAAGCGCATTCGTTGCAGTAGTTAGCGGCTCACCACACTCTAATTGTTCAATTTCAGCATTAATGTTATTGATAATGCGGTTTTCAGCTAGAAAAGTGTCATCTTGTAATTGCATATCAGACACAGGCGGAACAAAGTTAATAGCAGTATGGTTATATTCCAACTGGCCAGAAAAAGCCGATAAATAGCCTAGCTGTTGTTGGGCATTTTTAACCACCAAAACCCCCAACATTTTACCGCTATCGCTTTCACTGCCAATAATATCAGTTTGCTTTTCTAGCGCTTGCTGCAATTGTTCAGCAGCAGCAACAGCAAGTGCCTGTGGTTGATAATAAAACGGAAAGGTAAATTTTTCCGGTAAGCTGATATGAACAACAGGCTGAGAAAATAAGGTAAAACAAGATTCAAGGTTTGGCATAGCAATATAATACTGAGATGTTTGCGAAGATATATTTCGCGATAATAGCATATTCAATGATATCTCACTAAGTAAGCTCAATAGTTTATCAGAGCATGATCTGCTGATAGCGCTTCAACCAAAAACACCAAGATATAGTGGCAACAGCAGCATAAACCATAAATGCTGAACAAATTCAGAGTCAATAAAACTTGCGGCGCTGACAAGATCAGCACGCAACCATGACCTTTTGTTCGGCAATTATTTAATAATGGCAACACCGGCAACTTCTACAACCGTTTTAGCCTCGGCACGTTCGATAATTTTTACTAAGGTTGTTTGGATCGTTTCGTCTTTTCTGACATCGTTTTCATTCGAAAAACGTTCTTCTTGGGCACTTGCTCCGGCTTCTAAAATAAAACTTACTACCACTTGTGTCGCGCAATCTTCTGTTGGGCCAAAATAAGCTAAGGTTATTTGCGGATAACCTTGGAAACCATTTTTAACTTTCTTTGCAATACGTTTTGTCGATTTGTCTAAATTCATAATAAGCGCCTTGAAGAAGTCTCCAGCCCAGATAATAGGCTGATAATTATTTGCTAAAATATGCTAGGAAATAAGAAAAAGCAAACCTTATACCAAGTTTATTCCCACTCAGCGCTTACCAGCGTTTGAGAACAACGATCATTTTGTGAATATAGTTATTCTATATGAAGGAAATTATCGCGGTTATCGAACCGCTGGTAAGCTCCTCAAGGGTGATTTTAAAAGCCTTACAGGCCGTGTTATTGATTTCGATAAGGTGCTCACAGGGATGTGAGTCATTAGAACAAGGCAGGAGTAGTTGTCGAGAATAACCCTTACCTTCAATCAATACCTTGCCAACATGGATGTTGGTACTTAGGTTCAGTCTGGAACGGTGAACCTGTGCCGCTAAGCCGGTTAAATTTCACTGAGTGGGAACAAACTTAGTAAAATTGGTATTATATCGGCAATCAAGGCACTGAACAGTGTCGTTCACAAGGCAATTAAGACACGTAAATAACTGAGATCATGAATCAGCTATAAAGTTATCTACTTAACGATTGGCCAAACATCGAAAAAGTGGACGATGCCGATAGGAAGGAGGAAAACGGCCTTGAATCAATTTATAATTGAATTCGAAGGCCGTTTGAAAGGTATTATTTAAATTTGGCTTTTCAGCCTTTATTTATTTAATTGCACCATATCGTGTTTTTTAATAGCTCCTTTTAAAACTGTAACTTTCGCAAAATGTTCATCAATAATTTTATCTATTCTCACTTGTCCTATTTCTTGCTGCTTATAGAACTCAGCTCCTTCGTCATTGTCATCATTCATGACAAACCGATAGGTATGTAAAATTTGCCCCGTTTTTGCACCATCATTCAAGCCAACACAAACAATGGCTTCACTTTCAGATGCGGAAACGACTTGACCACGCATTAAATAGTTATGTGAAAAATCACTATTTGCACACCCAGCAAGAACGACAGCAAAAACTATAAATCCGATTACTTTAGATATTTTATTTAACATAATTAATTCCTATTTAAGTTATTTTGATTAAATTTAACGTTTTCTTTTAACCGAGCCTGGGGGGGTTTTATGACAACTCCACGGCGTATGGTCTGAATTATCTTTCACATTTTGATCGACAAATTTGTAATAGCCCTCCTTAGTGCGAGTCCACCAATCATCATGTATATCAGCACCATGTTTTCTAATGACTTCTTCAATGCCAGCAAGGTTTAAATTAACCGCGTCATAGGCTAAATGGATACTTTCTTCTTTACGATTGAAAGATACTTCATCTAGGCCAAACATTTTATCAATTTCCTTAATTAACGCCTCAATGTTTTCATCTTTGACCTTTGACAGTCTAAGGTTCCTAACAACTAGGTTGCTTTCTCTCACTCCAACTCTATGATCTAAATCAGTCATATTCCCTCTCCTTTAATGATTGTGTTGATTTGATGCTTTGCTATTTACTATTTTATTCGATGCCATTTGGGGCATCATACTTTCCATCATTTGTAAGTGATGTTCAGCCATATTTATTTGTTGTGCTATCGATTTATCAGCCATATCCCTATGCATTATTTGCATCATTTTTATCATTGACCGTCGATGCTCATGCATGAGTTCTTGCTGTTTTTTAGGCTCAACTTCTCGCTTTATAGCGATAAGCTGCTTTCTCATAATCTCCATATTTTCATGCATTTTGTCCATATTTGCATGAGACATTGCCATCCCCTCATGCATATCGTTGTTAGCCATCTCAAAAGCTACTGTAGAAAAACTAATAACAACGGACAGAATACTTACGGTAAATAAGTAGTTAACTAACTTTTTCATTGTTCTTTCCTTTTTCCTTATTTGAAAATTTTGGCAACCAAGCTGGTGTTTTAGCCATATATAATAAGTATTCCTCACCAAACTCACGGATAACTTTCTCTTCTTCTTTATTTGCAAGACGCACATAGACAACCACTAAAATCGGAAACATTACAATTGTCGGAATTGTTGGCCATTGTAATAAGAACCCAAACATAATTAGGATGAATGCTACGTACTGAGGATGTCGGCAACGCGCATACCAACCAGAAATCGCCAATGTGTTATTTTTTTGCGCTTGATGCAAAACATTCCAAGCAGAGGACAAAATGAAGAATCCTGCAACAATTAAAACGTTACTCGCTATATGCAAGGGGTCCCAATGAGCATTACCTTCGAAACCAAAAATTGTATGTAATAAGTGACCATTTTCATGAGCAAGGAAGTTAATACCTGGATAATTTTCGGTTAACCAACCAGACAAAAAATAAATGCTTAACGGAAATCCGTACATTTCAGTAAATAATGCAACAATAAATGCTGAAAATGCACCTAAAGCTCGCCAATCAGTTTTAGTTTGTGGTTTGGCAAAACTAAAAGCAAAAAAGATAAAAATAGCGGAATTTAAGATCACTAAAGTCCATAAACCATAATCACCGTTCATTATTATTCCCCTTCTGCTCTTTTTCGTCCCTTGCGGTTTTCAGACCTTCCAGATAGCCGTTTCTATAGGCTTCATTTTTATCTGTTAGTTCTTGGAATGTTTCTTCCTTATCACCTTTAGAAGACGCTACTTGATTATTTTCATGCTTCCCGTGACTGCCATGCATAAATATGTGCATCAATGGGCAAAGCAATAAAATTAGAAAAGGCAAGTACTGAAAAAAATGCTGCCGATGTTCAACCAACAAAAAGTAGCTGGCTGCAGCAATTAGCCCTAATGCCGCCCATCCTGTCGGGGTTGACCAAAATGAACGATGTTTTTTACTCATTTCTGTCCTCCTAATGCAGCACTTTCAACGACAACCAAGGTACCGGTATACATTTTCATCGGACAATGAAAGGCATATTCTCCTGCTAACATTGCCGGTAACGCGACTGATTTACTTACGCCTACCGGTAGCTCTTCACTCAGTTCAAAATCGGGAAATAACACCGTAGCAGCACAAGGGCTGCCATCTTTTCTTAAGAATTGCAGTTTTGTTGGCTTGCCCGCAGCAACCCTGATTCGTGCTGGTTGGTAGATACCGTCATTAACCACAACGGTTATATTTTCTGCGCTAGCATCAACAGCCTTTGACGGTTTATACAACCAAAACCACCATACGATGAGCGCTATCAGCGCCAAACCGATTAAATTGACTATTATCATTTTAAATTCTCCAACACTTTTATTAATGTTCTTTGGCTTTAAAAAACCGTAAGCGATTGGCATTACTTACCACTGTTAATGACGAGAAGGCCATGGCGGCTCCAGCAATAACGGGATTAAGTAACAGGCCAAAAAATGGATAAAGCACACCGGCAGCAAAAGGCACTCCAGCTACGTTATAGATAAAGGCACCAAAAAGGTTTTGCTTAATATTGCGTAACGTTGCTTTGCTAATGGCAATCGCATCGGCGAGACCATGTAATGAACCTCGCATCAAGGTAATATCAGCACTTTCAATAGCAACATCGGTACCCGTACCAATCGCAAAGCCAACATTAGCCAACGCCAATGCCGGAGCATCATTAATACCATCGCCAGTCATACCGACAATTTCACCTTGTGCTTGCAACTCTGCCACTTTATTGGCTTTATCTTCCGGCAACACTTCAGCAAAAACCTCAGTAACACCGACCTTTTTAGCCACGGCATTAGCGGTTGCTCTATTGTCACCGGTTAGCATAACCACGCGGATACCACCGGCTTGTAAGCGTTTAATGGCTGAAATAGAGTCAGTTTTAATCGGGTCAGAAACAGCAATAATAGCGGCTAATTTGTTATCAACAGCGAGGTACATCGGCGTTTTCGCCTCATCAGCAAGTTTTTGTGCTTGGCTAACAAAACCATTAAGCGCGATGTGCTTACTCAACATCAGCTTTTGATTACCAAAAAGTAATTGTTGACCGTTAAAATTGGCTTTAATGCCATGGCCGGCAATGGCATGAAAGTCACTAACATTCTCTGGATCAATACCTTGCTTAATGGCAGCATCAACAATAGCCTGTGCTAACGGATGTTCTGAGCCACTTTCAATGCTGGCCGTTATGGTTAAAATATCGGTTTCTGTATAGGCTTTATCGATAACAATAATATCGGTTACCGTTGGCGATCCTTCAGTAATGGTACCGGTTTTATCCAAGATCATAGCGGTAATCTTTGCTGAGGTTTGTAGTGCTTCGCCATTGCGGATCAACACGCCAGCCTCAGCAGCTTTACCCACCCCCACCATCACCGACATCGGCGTTGCTAGGCCAAGCGCACAAGGACAAGCAATAATTAACACGGTAGTGGCAGAAACCACCGCGAACGCTAAGCTCGGCTCAGGACCAAAATTAAGCCAAACTAAGGCACTAACAATAGCGATGATCATAATCACCGGAACAAAATAGCCTGAGATGACATCCGCTAAACGACCAATCGGTGGCTTAGAGTTTTGCGCTCGTTTCACCATATTGATAATTTGCGCCAATGCGGTATCTTTACCGACCCGCGTCGCTTTAAATAAAATACTGCCTGATTTATTTAAAGTCCCGGCAACGACTTCATCTTCTTCAGCTTTCTCGACTGGCATCGGCTCACCCGTCAACATTGATTCATCAATGGTGGTGTGGCCTTGGACAACGACACCATCGACTGATATTTTTTCTCCCGGCCGGACACGAACGATGTCATTAAGCTGTACTTGCTCAATGGCAATATCAATTTCTTGTTCTTTGCCGTCAACAACCCGAACAACACGTGCGGTTTTTCCTTGCAAGCCAATTAAGCGCTTAATCGCTTCACTGGTTCGCCCTCGTGCTTTCACTTCCAAGGCAAGCCCGAGGTTGATCAACCCGATAATCATCGCGGTAGCTTCAAAATAAACATGGCGTGCCATCTCAGGTAATGCCATTGGGAACAACACAACAATCATTGAATATAGCCAAGCGGTACTTGTCCCTAACGCAATTAAGGTATCCATATTCGCATTATGATTAACAAAAGATTTCCAAGCGCCTATGTAGAAGTGCTTGCCGGCAAAATACATAATGGCAAGGCATAACAGGCCAATCAACAACCAAACCGCTCGTTCTAACGATGTATCAACGGTCATAGGGCCACCGGCAATGCTATAAATCATCAATGGGATACCAAGTCCCAAGGCTATCCACACTTGCTTCATTAGCTTAACGTAATATTTTTCATCGGCGACTTCTTTTTCATCTAGCAACTGGTCATCACTTGCTTGATTACTACTTTTGGCATTATAGCCAATGGATTCAACCGTATTGATCAGAGTTTCAGGGGCAACATCACCAGTAACAAGCACAGTTCTTAAAGCAAAATTCATCTCGGCACTTTCGACTCCTGTCACTGCTCGCAAAGCTTTTTCTATTTTACCAACACAACTAGCACAACTAGCACCATCAATAATCAATTCTTGACTAGCGCTCTGAGTAATATCGTCTGATAATTTATTCATCATGTTCTCCTTCACTTTGACTAATTGTTGCTATTTCACCTTCAATAAGGTGACATATCATATGACCTGATGGCGCTTTATCAGGTATATTCTGCCAATCGTTTACTGCTTTTCTTAACTTCTCTCGTAACAACAGCGCCGCCTGAAATTGTTTCTCGGTTTCTGCAAGACGACGTTCAACAATTTCTCGCACTAATGGGCATGCGGTATGGCCTTTATCCGCTTCAGCTAAAATGTCTTTAATTTCATCAACTGAAAAGTCTAATTGCCGAGCACTTAAGATAAACTTCAATCTTCGTTGTACCGCTTTGCCATAAACCTTATAACCATTTTCTGGGTTCTTCATTGGAGAAATAAGTCCAATACGAGTGTAATAGCGCACCGTATCAGGTGTAGTATTCATCACATTCGCTAACTTCTTTACCCTCATCACACAAATCCTCGTTTATAAGTGTCAAAAATAGCTTTTAACAACTATCCCTAGTTTAAACCTATGTCTAAGACACAGGTCAAGCGATAAAAATCATATATATTCGCAGTAACATATACGAAAGAAGAGAAACTACCCGATATATTTTAGGATAGTTTCTCTGCATTTAATTATTGATTTAAATAACGCACAATCACTTGCATATCTTCCTCCGTCATGGGGTATTTAGGCATGGCCGATACGGCATTATTAAATTTTGGATCCTTTAACTTTCTCAAGACAAAGTCTTGGCCTTTATCAGCAACAACTGAATCTAATTTAGGCCCTAAAGTTCCTCCTTGCCCTTTGAGAGAATGGCAGCCCTGACAACCAAAAGCGCTGATCAATTCTTCCCCTGAACGTTGGGGAGCTTTATTACCCGCCGTATCGAAATTATTTCGCACATCAGACGTTAATGTACTGGCTAAAAACGCTTCAACAGCTAACGTTTCTTTACCTGTCATATGTGCTTTCGCTCGCATATGCGGCATCACAACTGACCACTCCTGCTTGGAATATTCCTCCGCGGGACGGGCATTATGACAACGAGCACAGTTTTCACTGTAGACTTTAGCGCCGGTTGCAATCAAAGAAGGATCGCTAACATGTTGAGCTTGAACTGTATAAGCACTAGAAGACAGTACTATGACTGACAATAAAAGTTGAGTTAATTTCATGATAGTTCTCCTTAAAAACCAAAGGCTAATTGTAAAAACATACGATCATCAGGTACTACATCGTGGCTCGCTTGTGCATTATCAATAGAGGTACTTTCAGCACCAAATTTCAATACTGCACTGGGCTCCAACCAGTAATTAATACCGTAATAAATACGACTACCCGTTTTACCGCCATCTTCTTCAAATTCATGCACAATACTGCCATCAAAGTCAGAAGAAATATCAGAATAGCGGACAACAAGTTCAATAGGATTTAACCAATCTTTACCTAATTGGCGAGCTTGCCAAGTACCTTGTACATACCACCCTTCCTTATCAAAGTCTCTTACCCATTCTTCACCGTGTGCACCTTCGACGCCTTCGTCTTCACCTTCTGTTTCAGCTGTTGAGCCAAAAATTTCACCTCTGACACTAGCAAAGCTCCCTATCCAGTTAAAGTCGACATTGTAAGCGTTGTAATTTAAATCACCGTCATTACTATAGGCGCCGGTATAATATGAAACACCGATTTCCCACTCAGGTAAAAATGCATAAGCAATACGCCCACCGTAAGCCATAGTGTCATTGTTATCACCTTTTTTGGCAGCCATCTCAACACCACCGCCATGATCACCTTCTTCTTGGCGAGGACCACTCACAGCATAAAAGTCAGTGAACAGTTTCCCGGCCTCACCTAACGTCCAGGTATTGCCAATGTTTATTCCGGTATCACCTAAAATACTAGTAATTCCGCCGAGTGAACCGTTACCACCGTGCCCACCGTAAAGTCCCGGATTACTGGCGGCTTTATTGATCCAGCTAGGGTGGAGGTTGGCACCAAACTGCCCAAAGGGTAATAAAAATTTACCTGCGGTAATGATGGTATTATCATTAAAGAAATAGTGCATATTGGCATATTCAAGTTCGGTTTCTGTTTCACCTTCTGCATTGGTACTGAACTCAAGTTCTGCTTCAATGTGAATTTTTTCAGACAATTGAAATAAAAATATAGGAACAAAACGTGCAACAACATTATTCTGAATGTCATTACCTGCTTCATCTTTCATGTCAGATTGATCGGTGTAGGTCACATCACCATATCCTGCGATAGCAAAACGACCAATATCTAATGAGGAACCTTCTTGTGCATACGCGTGAGATGCACTCGATAATACTAAAGCAGTCGCAATTGCGCTGCTAAGAGCCTTAATTTTCATAGTAATAACCTTACTAATTTTATAGTTTATGATATCCATCTCTTTCAGGGCATAACAATTACATGCGCACTAAAAGCAAGACGAATAAAAATTTCGTTTAAAATTTAAGAGTTGATCTGTGTTTTTTGAACGGATCTATTCTGTACTATGAAAATATTGGAGGGCGATATAAATTTGACTTAGGTTCTGACACATAAACCTTTGCTAGCTTGTTAGTGACCTGCTGGATAACAGCAAAACAACTTACTAAATCATATCGTGACAACAGCGTTAAGTTAGCTTGAGATACTAAATTAGCGCTGCAATCACAATCTACGCATTGACAGTTATTCATTGATGAGGAAATTTTTAATTTATCAACACTCTGCTTATCTGCTTTGTCATGTGCATTGACATCATGATGTTGATGAATTTGGAGAGTATCTGTAGATAAGGTCGCGCTAATGTTATGCATGGCCATTGCTTGACATAAATGAATAGGTTTTGCAAACACTTGTCCATTTACAACTAAGTAAATAATGATATTTAATAATAAAATGATTTTGGTGAACATTTTAAATATAAATTTCCATTGTTATTGCATCTACTGATTAGAGTATAACCCCTAAAAATTCTAGGGTCTTTGATATAAATCAATTTACATTTTTATATCGAAAAGGGTTTTATTAATACCAAATTGATTAAGTTCTTTTCCACTCAGCGAGAATTAAAAGGCTTAGCGGCACAGGCTCATAGTTCCAGACTGAACCTAAGTACCTACATCCCTGCAGGCAAGGCATTGATTGAAGATAAGGGTTATTCTCGACAACTGCTCCTGCGTTGTTCTAATGACTCACATCCCTGAGAGCACCTTGTCAAAATCAATAACGCAGCAGGTAAACCTTTTGAACTCGAGCTCTGGGAGCTTTCTCTATATCCACTAACATCGTTAAATTTATTTGATTCAGAGTGGCTAAACCGAAACAAATTCGCCTTGTTTTTGCACATAGAGAAGCGCTCTGAATTGGGAAGAAATTTAATTAAATTGGTATTATTGCAGTGTAATATAAAGCAAGTGACTCAACAAGCCGTAAGAGATCTGCGTGCAAGCGACTGAGTATTAAAATAAATTCAGCTGAAAAATTAACTTTTCACTCGTTAATTCAATCAGCTGATTTTTAAAAATATCTTTGAATTACATCTTTGTTCGCATTTGTTTAGGCTCTACCAGAGCCACTACATCAGTTAAAGTCTAACACTCACTAACTCAGGCTGAACCATTCGACAAAGCTGCCAAGCCTTTAAATCAATTTTCAGGCATATTGTGAGCAATACCTTTATGACAATCTATACAAGTTTTGTCTTTCTCTCTCATGTATGCAATATCATGCTTTTTACGTGCTCGTTTAGACTGTTTTTCAAGGTTCATTCTTGCTTCAGTATGACAGTTTCGACATTCTCTTGAATCGGTCGCTTTCATTTTAGCCCAAACACGCTCTGCCATTTTCCCCCGATGCTTTTCAAATTTTTCCGGCGTATCTATAGTGCCTAATAGTTTATGCCAAAGCTCAGCAGATGCCGCAACTTTACGGGCTAATTTAGGTATATAGTCTCGCGGTACATGACAATCAGGACATGAAGCGCTAACCCCTGACACTGGGTTATAGTGAGGAGACTCAATATACTCTTTATAAACTGTTTGTTCCATCTCATGGCAAGAAATACAAAACGCTTCGGTATTCGTTACTTCTAGTGCAGTATTAAAGCCGCCCCAAAAAATAATACCAAAAACAAAAAACATTAATGCACCTAAGGGAATACCAAATAAGTACCACTTTTTAGGGATACGCCAAAGTTTAGGGTTTGTAAATAATTTCATAGCTTATGACCTACTGCTGGCTTGCATAATAATGAAGAAGCGAATTAATTTGTGGCTCAGACAATTTGTTGATTTTTTTCTGCATTTCTGCAACTGTTTGACGCTCACCAGAGCGGTAATCGCTAAAAGATTGTTCTAGATACGGCCGCCACTGGCCAGCTAAAATACCTGAATCATCGTCAGCTGAACTGCCACCATCTTCATGACACTTTGTACATCTATTTTCATGAAGTTTAGCGCCTTCTTTTGCTAATATGGCATCAAAGCTTTGCTTTGCTGGAATAAAGCTTTGTGCTGAATAATAGCTTGCTAGCGCCTCGATATCCTCTTCTGAAAGGTCCTGTGCAATAGTCACCATATCTGTTTCTGGGCGCTGAGTGTCACCATGTCTAAATTTACTTTTTTGTGCAATGCGTGTTTCATCAATATAGGCGGCTAGCATATCGATAATTGTGGTCTCTGAATATCCGGCAATGATCGGTATATCAGAATCGCTGCTAACTCCTTTTGCGCCATGACAGTCGTTGCATATAGTAATGGTATCGTCTATCGATGCAGCTTGTGCAAAAGCACAAGCAAAGATAACCAGGAGAATACTAAATTTGACTTTAAGCATGTTTTTTACTCCAAAATGTATTAATTAAACAAGTTTTTCAATATATACAATTATCTATAAAGAACCTGATTATGATATCCCCAAAAAACAATGAAAATAGACAATAATCAATACCCTTAGCAAAGTCATCAAAGCCATATTATATAGATAATGTTTAAAAACCGTTACAACTGGTAATAATGACTAAAAACAGTTCTTTATAAAGGTTAACCGGACTTAGCTACTAAGTTGTATGTAGGCACAATGACGCTCAATCGATGATGGATCTTATTATGAAAAATAAAAACAAATGGCAGCTGAAAGAATTATTTGCCAGTTTTGCGCTGGTTTTTGTACTAGCGCTTTCTGGTTGTGGTGGTGATGGTGATACTGGCGCTGAAGGCCCTGCAGGGGCACAAGGTCCTGTTGGTGAAGACGGGCCGGCAGGTCAAGCCCCACCAGCAACAACATCAAGACAAACAGCGGTCATGGACTCAGCCATTACCAATGCCACTATTACTGAAGATGGTAGTTTAATCGTTGAATTTTCAATAGAAGATGATGTGGGTGTCGGTTATAGTGCGCTAAAAAGCAACCAAATTCGCTTTACCCTAGCACAACTAACCCCTATTAATGCGATTACCGGCGAGTCCTCTAAATGGCAAAGCTATATCAACATAATAGAAAGTGCACCAACCGATCCTAACAACGGCTCAGGCACTGTAGATACGGTTCAGGCAACGTCAGAAACGGCGAATGCTAGCGGCGGCGTTTTCACTAATAATAATGACGGCACTTATCGTTATACTTTCGCGACCAATGTGCTCAACGTTACTTCCCCTGTTGCGGTAACTCACAATGCCAACTTTACCCATAGAATTGCCTTTCAAATCAGTGGCAGTGGTTTTCCAACCATGAACCGTTCATTTGATTGGCAACCTTCTACAGGAACAACAACTAATATTACTAATCGAGAAATGGTGGTTGAAGGAACATGTAATGGCTGTCATGGTGAATTAGCACTTCATGGTGGGGGTCGTGTTGATACCGCTTATTGTGTTACCTGTCATAACCCAGGCACAGTAGATGCAAACAGTGGTGAAAGTGTCGACTTTAAAGTAATGATCCACAAAATTCACCGCGGCGCTAACTTACCATCGGTTGTCAATGGCGGGGAATATGCCATCTGGGGCTATCGTGACAGTAAGAATGATTATTCTGGTACCCATATCCCACAAGATATTCGTAATTGTACCAATTGTCATGATGATAGCAATACCGAAACACCCGATGCTATAAATTGGAAATCTCAACCGTCAATCGAAGCCTGTGGTTCTTGTCATGATGATGTCGATTTTGCAACTGGCACAGGTCATCTTGCCGGTGCTCAAGCGGACAATAGTTTATGTCAAGGTTGCCATGGTGTCTCTGGTTTCTCTTCGATAGAAAGTAATCACACTAACGTGATGGCAAATGTTGCTAGTGCTCGTAGCGCTATTGTCACTGAAGCGAAAGCAGTTCGAGTTAATCTTAACACCGGTGATATTGAAGTTGATGTCATGGTAACTTTAGAAGGTACACCGGTTGCTGCTCTGCGTGATATTAGCGATATCGATACACCAGCAGGTGCAAAATTTGGTAAATACAAATACGGCACCGATAATGGTTCTATCACTATTAACTGGGATAATGGTACCGGCTTTCAATTAAATGATGAACTAATAGCCTTAAATGATTGTACTGCAGACGGTACAGGGTTATTTACTTGTGCCGCACCAGGTCTTTTATCTGGCATAACTGCAACAGATACTATTATGGTTACCTCCGTTGGCTTATTTGTTTGTATGAACGAAAAAGACGGCGCTGTAGTTCGATGTGACTCGCCGGAAACTGCTGCTATGGATGTTGCGCAAGTAGACATCACGCCTTCAATAGTATTCTTTAAAGGTGACGGTACGATAACAACAGAAGCTTATAATAAAATTGGCGCAGATATCAGCGCTTGTCAAAGTTGTCATGCCGATAACAAATTCCACAATGGCGCAACCGACTTAGTGCAATGTAAAACCTGCCATAATGCGACACGAGTTGGTTACAGAGGTTTAGGTGATTTAAAACGTCATGTCCATCGCTTGCATTCGAGCTTAGATAAGAATGCACTTAATGACTCTAACCCTGAGCAAATAGATCATTTTCCTGGCAACATTGATAACTGTGCTCAATGTCATAGCGATGATCAGTTTGACTTGCCAATAAAACAAAATACCCGTGCTTCTATTGCTAGTAGTGGCAATGCTAATGTTTATGTAAGTCCTACAGCGGTTGTCTGCGGAAGTTGTCACCTGAATGTCAAATTAGGTTTAATTGACCCAAGCTTACCGGGGTTAATTGACCCGGCTAAAGGTAGTATTGATGCTAAGGGACAAGCCTTGATAGATCACATGATGCAAAACGGTGGTATTTTTGGCGCCGCCACATTTACGCAAGCGAATAAAGTCGAATCATGTGCTGTGTGTCACGCTATTGGTGCAGAATTTGGTGTCGACAAAATTCATGATATTAAATAACCAAGTTAAGTTATAGCAACTATGGCCAAGAGTAATATGCTCTTGGCCTATTTCAACGTTAATGTTCTAGATATAAAATAAGAGTGCAAATTCCATGCGTGCAATTTTTAACATTATTTTGGCGGTTATATTTTTTAGCTCGCTCCTGTCAACGCAAAGTTTTGCCGAAAAAAATACTATAGAAAAAACCGTAACCCCAGCCAAAGCTTTAACAGCACAGCAACTTGATAAATTACTTGTGAAAAAGTTTAAGCAAGGAAAGTATTCTAAAAAAGGAGCTGACAGTTGTCTTAAATGTCATGACGGAGCATCGGATAAAAGTGCGATGGGTATTTTTGATAATGTCCATGGTCGCCAAGATATAGAAAACTCGCCATTTGCAGAGTTACAATGTGAAACCTGTCATGGTCCTGCCGGTAAACACTCAGCAAAAGTTAGAAAAGGTAAACTCAGAGAGCCGGTCATTACCTTTGGCGCTGATTCTCTTGTTGATGCCGACAAACAAAATAGTGTTTGTTTGAGTTGTCATGAAGATAGACAACGCCTAGCATGGCAAGGTAGTGCTCATCAAAGTGAGCAAGTGCCCTGCGCTTCTTGTCATCAGGTTCATCAAAGTCAAGATCCGGTGTTGTTTAAACAACAACAAAATAAATTATGTGGTAGCTGTCATAAAGAAAAACTACACGCTATCAATAAACGTTCGAGTCACCCTTTAAAATGGGGCCAAATGGCTTGCGCTGATTGCCATAATCCGCACGGTTCTTTTACTGAGCATGAGCTTAATCGTCCTTCCATTAATCAAACCTGCTATCAATGTCATAGTGAAAAACGCGGTCCTTTACTTTGGGAACATGCTCCTGTAGCCGAAGACTGTAGTGTTTGCCATGATGCCCACGGTGCTATTAATGCCAATATGCTTAAGCAACGTACACCACAATTATGCCAAGATTGCCATACGCCTGCTGATCATCCGTCAACCGCAATTGCCGGTAGTGAGTTTGTTAACAATACTCAAAGTGCATTTGCTCTCGGACAAAACTGTATGAATTGTCACAGTTTAATTCACGGCAGTAACCACCCTGCTGGCCGGACTTTTCAACGATAGTATTAAGGAGATCACCGATGAATAAAGCTGCCTACAGTTCACTCTTTAATAGCGTCACGCTTGCTATTTTTATTTGCTTTACAGCAACTAGCTTGGCAAAGGATTTTCGTTTACAAGATGCCAATACCAAAAAGCTCAAAAAAGAAAAGTGGCTTTGCAAATATTGCCCTAGCCATACTCAGTCAAAAGCAAAAATTGCTGTTAAGCTATCAAATAACTCTGAAGATAATGGCCACTTTTCAACCATAACAGGTGAAAAAAAAGACGGTAGTTACGCTTATCTTGATGCTGAACTATCTCAAAGAGCTTCAGATAAATATTATAAAGCTAGCGCCAAAGATTTAGGCAAAGATAATAGCAATCTTGCTTTATCAGCAGCAAAATCAAAAAGTTATAAAGTTTCCTTAAATTACCAGAGTCTTGATCAGTTTGGTTATGCGCAAGGCCTAACACCATTTACCAATGTAGGTAGTGACTCGTTGCTTTTGCCCGCTGACTGGCAACGGGTAGCAACGACCACTGAAATGTCTAATCAGCAACTTTCACAATTTGACCAACAAATAGAAAGAGAAAATTGGCAATTGGCAGCAGAAGCTGATTTTAGCAATAATTGGCAAGGTTATATTGATTATCAACAACAAGATAAACAAGGTTTACGTACCACCAGTGGCAACATTATCACCAAAGCTGTTATTTTGCCGACCGCGATAGACCAGCAGCATAAGCAACTGGATGCCGGTAGTTATTATCAATATGACGCTGGCACATTATTAGTTAATTATTATCACAGCGACTTTAATAATAAGCGCACAGCAGTAAATTGGCAGAGTCCATATAGCCCTTTATTCGGTGCTGCCAATAGTGGTCAATTATCTACTGCACCTGATAATAAGTTGGATCAAATCAGTATTTTTGGCAATTACCGCGATAATAATTTGACCCTGCAAGCTCGATTAATTTATGGCCAACTCACACAAACCGATGATTTTTTAGCTTATAGTTCAAATGATTTACTGGCAGTTAACGGCTTACCCACCACGGGTTTAGACGGTAAAATAAATACTTTTTCAACACATTTAAAAGCCCTATACAGAACCGATAATAACTGGCGTTTAACGGCTAACTATCGGCTGCAAGACCGTGACAATAAAACACAAACTAATACTTACCAACAGCTATTAACTGACAGTGTTGTTTTGCCGGACTTGATTACTAATAAGCCCTACAGCTTTAAAAAAGAAAACCTGACCATGGAAGCACAATATCGTTTTACCCTTCGCTCTCATTTATCTATGGGCTGGCAGTTAACGAAAAGAGAACGTAATTTACAAGACAGAGAAAACACCAATAATAAAAAGTTTTGGTTTAAAGTTTCCAGTCATTTTGCGCCATTTAATAAAGTTTTTGTCGAATTATCGAAACAATTTCGCGATGGCAGTAGTTATGACCGCATTGAGCAAACATCGCCGATTAACAGCGCATTGGCAATGCAAAAATATAATCAAGCAGACCGGACTCGAGAACAAGCCAAGGCTTATTTATCTTTTAATCCCTTTAGTAATAATTCAAACAATGCCCTGATCAGCACTGAAATCGCTATTGAAGGTTATTTCGCCCGCGACCAATATCAAAACACGGATATAGGCTTAATAGAAAATAAACGTAACGGTATTGATCTTGCTGTTAGCACACAATTATCAAGGCATATTTCAATCGCCGTTTATAGTCATAACCAATGGCAAGAAAACCTCAGTCAAGGCAGTTACTGGTTTTATGATATCGACTGGTTAAGTCGTCAAGATGATAAATCTGATAGCTTAGGAATAACCCTAGCGGCTGAAAAACTTGCTGACGGCAAGTTAAGCTTAGGTGCCGATTACACTTATTCCTATGCAAGCGGCCTAACACAAATTGATTCACTGTCACTAAACTCCAGTGACCGTCATAAAGAACTGGTGATCAATTCCCAAGATATCAAGTTATATGCAGATTATGAATATTCAGAACAAGTAAGCTTAAATTTTAGTTTATTTTATCAAGCATTTAGCGAAGATGATTGGCGTGCAGAATATGATATAGATCACATGATCAACGTACTTGGCAATGGTTTCTACAACTATGACTATGATGCATACAGAGTCACCACTGCAGTGACTTATCAGTTTTAAAAGCTATCGCTATTACCGGTTAAATGAATATGATGCACTTTCATTATCGCTATTATTTTCGTGCTCTTCAGCGGCTAATTATTTAGCTTAATAAATAGCCGCGACGTGGGTTGATAAAAATCATAACGAATTGATTTATAATGTTATAGATTAAATTAACCTTGATAGGTAATAGTTTATCATTGAGTAAATTCATTTAATCGAGCAGGGTTAAAGAGTATAAATATGCCTTTTATCACTTTAACTTGTGTTAAATCAAATCAACTTTTCTCACCCTGTTTATAATAAATGTACATCTTATATCTCTTCAATTTTACATAGGGAGTAGTAATGAGTTACCCCGCGAAAATTATACAAATGGCAGGATCTGCTCGCTCTATAAATGCGTCATTCATGCCAGTAACACTCGATGAAAAAACTTATAATGCTGACATTTATGCGCTTAATTATGCCATTTTATTATTCAGCCGTAATTTAGCAAAAATTGATATCTCGATTAGCCAAATTTTCACCCAATTTTCGCGTTCATTTTTGCTTAATTTATTAAATACGCCTGTAGAAGATATTAAAAAAATTGCCAACCATTCACTATTGATGTTTAGGCTTGAAAAAAGCAATAACTCGATGCTAAATTATTTTTTTAATACTGCGTCAATTGAAGTAAGGAACATTAAATCAAAGCAAAAATTACAACTATTTTTATTACGAGAAGCAGCGCGAAATGATATCAGTACTGCTCAGCTAATCTCAGGTTTAAGCGTCGACGAGTTAATCTTATTAGCTAATCAATCCAATGACGAAATTACCAAAACCTTACTTGATAATCATCATATTTATGTTTACCGAGGTACAGAGTCCGCATTAAAACAATCACTTATCATGCCAGAATCAAATAATGCCCAAATGATTTCATTCACAAAGCTCCTACTAGGAAAATGAAGAACTTGATTATGAAAGTAACAACAGAAAGTTTATTACAGGCCAAAACATTGATTACTTTTGGTTTGCGCCCCCAACAAGTAAAAATGCTTACCGGCGTCACTGAGTCTCGTATTGGTGGTTTAACAAAAGAGATCATCGATGACGGTACAAAAATCGCGACAAAAGGCTCTCTATCAGCCAATAAAATATTAAGAACAAAAAATCATTTTAGACAATTTTCTTTATGGATGACTATCTATAAAGCTATTTTAAGCTCGGAATATGATTTTCAAAGAAAAGCGCTAAAAACGCCTTGGTATTCGAATATCGACAGTAATATTCTGATAAAAACACAAATTATGTTTCTCAATATATTAGACGCTGAGTTCAATATTGAGATCACAGAGACTGCGGTTATCGACCTTGCCGAATGTTTAAATATTTTAACTGAAATTTCGACCAAAGAAAGTACCTATATCGTCACTTGCCCGGACTGTGGTGTTGACTATGTCATTGTTGAGTCAAGTAAACAAACCGACAATTGTCCCTTTTGCCATGAACGGAGCTATGAAGCAGAAAGAAATCGGATCGAATTGATTTTTGATAATCGGATGAAAGCTTAGTTAACCGCTATGTAACAACAAGAAAACGTCGATTGAAAAAGTGCATTTATTGCTATAAACGCGCTAGAAAAATACACAAACGCTTAATATAAACACTATACATTTAAAGAGGATTTAGTATGTCACAAGCCATTTGGCTGCAAGCATTAAAAACAGTACCACAGGTTGATAAAACACAGTGGGATAGTTTTGGTATATTTACTCGTTGGTTAATTGCCGCACGATTTTCTGTCACTCTCATGACATTTAGCTCGGCAATTATTGGCATACTTATCGCGCTAAGTCATGGTGCCATTGCTGTGGGAGTATCAATATTATGTGTTGTAGGTTTGGTACTTGCCCATGCAACCAATAATTTACTCAACGATTACACTGACTCAATTAAAGGTGTAGATAAAGGCAATTATTTTCGCACTCAATACGGCACCCACGTATTAGAAGGTAAATTGCTCAGTAAAAAACAATTGATGAGCTATATCATTGTTACCGGTTTATTAGCAATATTTTGTGGCGCAGTGATCATCTATTTTCGCGGCGTTGAAGTGCTCTGGTTAATGCTCATCGGGGCCTTTTTTGTACTGTTTTATACTTGGCCCTTAAAGAAACTTGCCTTAGGCGAATTGTCAGTTTTACTGGTTTGGGGACCCTTAATGGTCAGCGGTACATATTTCGTTGCCAGTGGCGAATGGAGCATAGCATCGGCGCTGATAGGTACCTTATACGCCTTGGCACCAACGGCGGTGATCTTTGGTAAACATATAGATAAAATAACCATGGACAAAAGCAAAGGCATTTACTCGCTGCCGGTATTGTTAGGAGAAAGTAAATCTAGAAAAGTTGCTCAAATCATCATGCTAAGCCAATACCTGTTAGCTAGTTATCTTTATATCAATGGCTATTTAGGCGTAGGGGTTTTTCTATTGCTATTAGTGTTACCAACACTACTACAAACCTGTAAAGTTTTTAATCAACCACGTCCGAGTAAAATGCCACAAGGCTTTCGCCAAGAAGTATGGCCTTTGTGGTTTGCTCCTCATGCTTTTCAATACACCAGGCGCTTCAGTTTATTTTTCTTATTAATGTTAGTCGTTGAAAATATTCTCGTTTAGCATAATTTTTCAGAAATATACCATTAAAAGTTAGTCAGCTATAAAGGAAAAGCTCAATGGGTCAAACGTCAACAAGGAGATTAACATTACCATTATTTGTAATCTCGACATTAAGCGCAGCAGTATCGGCGTACCAAGCACCAAAACTGCCAAAGGTGAAAGATAACAGCGCGCAAAACAACAGCATAGAAGTGATCACCGTTACCGCACAAAAACGTGTTGAAAATATTTTACAAGTCCCAATTTCAATCACAAGTTTGAACAGTGACAGTATGACTAAAACAGGCATACGCCAATTAAATGAAATTGCCGAATTTGTGCCCAATTTAACCATGACCACTACCAATGATTTTTCTTCTAGTATCTCAATACGTGGGGTTGGCTCAGCCAGCCGCAATATTGGTTTTGATGCTAGGGTTGGACTTTATTTAGATGGCGTTTATATCGGACAATCACCGGCACATAATCAAGATTTATTAGATTTGGAGCGTATTGAAGTACTGCGTGGCCCTCAAGGCACGCTATTTGGTAAGAACAATGTCGCTGGAGCAATCAACCTTATTTCCAAAAAGCCAACGGATGAATTTTCCGGTGCTGTCGGCTTCTCTATCGGCAATTATGACTTACAACAATATACAGCCATGTTTAATACACCGCTTGGTGATAATGTCGCGGCGAAGTTTAGTTTTAATCAATATCAACGCTCAGGTTTTACCGAAAATATTAGCACTGGAAATTGGTTAGATGCGCAAGACAACTACGCATATCGAGGACAAATAAAGGCAACACCTTTTGATAACCTTGAAGTGAATTTTTCTTTTGATCGCTTACGTTCAGAGCGGTTGTCATTTGACGGTGAGCCCATTACCAACACCTTAGGTAGTGCTAAAAACTCGGAAGTTGTCGCACGCAACAAGGTCAGTTTTGATGTTGACCCTAATGAAGACAGAGATATTAAAGGAGAGATACTGACCATAGACTGGGACATAGCTAATAACTATTTTATCAAATCAATTACCGGCCATCGTGAAGTTTATCTAAATTATATTAACGACTTTGACTTTTCCAATGCCGCTGTTTCCTATTTAGATTACCTTGATGACTACAGCCAATGGAGTCAAGAGTTTCAATTGATTTCACCTGAAGGCGATTTTCAATATGTCGCAGGTTTGTATTACTATCAGCAAAACGCCGACACCAAAAGATTACCAACCGTGGGTGATGAAACACTTGCTCTTTTTACTGGCGTGCCACGTAGTACTTTTGAAGCCGGTGCAGCCTTAGGCGATCCTAGCTCAATTGCGATGTTATCGGCATTTCAGCCTGGTGTGCTCAGTACGGTCGGCAATGTTGAAACAGAGAGTTTTGCAACATTTTTTAACAGCAATTACCGTTTCAATGAGGCCTTTACCTTAGACTTGGGCTTTCGTTTTTCTAGTGAAGAAAAAAACGTTGATTGGACAGTTTCAAGCATAGATCCCGCTACTGGCATCCCCGTTATTCCCATTTTTAATTTAGCCAATGGTCAAGTCATTGATAAAAGACGCGATAACGATTTTTCGCCGTTAGTATCGTTAAACTATCGCCTGAACGAGCAGGTTAATACTTACCTGAAGTACGCAACAGGATATAAAAGTGGCGGTTATAATGTTGATTTTTTAACTCAGGCACAACTTGACGCCGGCATAGAGTTTGATAAAGAAACCGTCACAAGTTACGAAATCGGCCTTAAGGGACATTTGTTAGATCAACGTATAACGTTTAGCAGTGCGCTTTTCTACTCAAGTTATGACGATTATCAAATCAATCAGCTGATTAACCTTGATGCGGGTACAACAGCCTTAAGTATCCGTAATGCTGCACAGGTAGAAACACGTGGTTTAGAGTTTGATTTAACCTATCGGCTTACTCCCGATTTTCAGCTTAATATTGCCTTAGGCTTACTTGATGCAGAATTTACAAAATTTCCCGCAGGCGGCAGTAACGGTGAAGACCTGTCAGGCGAAAAGTTACCGGGGGTGTCCGATTATACCTTCAATATCAGTGCCCAGTATTATTATCCCTTACCCGCACTTAACGCAGAACTGTCCGCTACGCTAAGTTATAACTATCAGGATGATTACAATACCGATCTTGATGGCTTATCACAAATCACGCTTGCCAATGGTGAGCTGCTTGCTATCGGGCAGGTTAACGGCTTTGGCGTTATGAATGCCAGTGTTGGATTAGAACCCTTAGACAATGGTATAAGCGTTTTTTTATGGGTCCGAAATCTGACTAACGAAGATAACGCTATTATTTTGGGTGAAAAGAGCTTTTTTGGCACCCGACGTAATGTCTATTTAAATCCACGAACCTTTGGGCTGAGTGCAAAATATAGCTTTTAGTGACGGGAAAATATTGCGCTGAATTCGGGGCAATAATAAGCTTATAAGGATTGAATTTTACATGATAACTAAAATCAACCGCTGGCCGGCCAGATTAGACTTAATGCAAAGTGGTAGCGGTTTAATCCTAGCGTTATTTATGTGGGCACATATGTTTTTTGTTTCAAGTATCTTAATTAGCCATGATGCTATGTACTGGGTAGCAAAAATGTTTGAAGGTCAGCCACTGTTTGGAAAATCTTATCCTTGGCTAGTATCGATTGTGGCTTTAGTTATTTTCAGCTTAATTTTTATTCATGCCGGCTTAGCCTTAAGAAAATTTCCTAGTAAAGAGCAAGAGTTTAGCGCGTTTAAAGCGCATTTACAGCGATTTAAACATGCTGATACCTATTTATGGTATATACAAATGCTAACCGGATTTCTATTGTTTTTTCTGGTCACGATTCACTTGTATCAGCTGATGTTTCACCCAGCAGATATTGGCCCCTACGCTTCTTCAGATAGAGTATGGTCAGGTCGAATGTGGCCGTTATATTTAATATTACTTTTTGTCGTCGAAATTCATGCCGGTATTGGCTTATATCGCTTAGCCATGAAGTGGGGTTGGTTTGTTGGTAAAGATATTAAAAAAGGTAGAAAACGACTACAACGACTAAAATGGGCCCTGACACTATTTTTCCTCACCTTAGGTTTAGTCACACTGCTAGCCTACATTAAAATTGGTTATCAACACGCTGATAACGTCGGTCAGAGGTACCTTCCTGCTGATAAAACCTTGTCAGAATCTACCAAAAAATTGCCGGAATAGACCATGAAAATAATACATACAGACGCGTTAGTTTTAGGGGGTGGATTAGCCGGATTAAGAACCGCCATTGGCATAAAAAAACGCGGCCACGAGGTTATTACACTTAGTTTAGTGCCGCCCAAAAGATCGCATTCGGCAGCGGCACAAGGTGGTATGCAAGCAAGTTTAGCCAATAGTGTACAAGGAACAGGTGACAACGAAGACCTACATTTTATTGACACCATCAAAGGCAGTGATTGGGGCGCAGATCAACAAGTAGTTCGTATGTTTGTCGACACCGCACCAAAAGCCGTTAGAGAGCTTGCCGCATGGGGTGTACCGTGGAATAGAGTACAAAAGGGTGACCAACAAAGTGTTATAGACGGTAAACAAGTGCTTTTAACCGAAGCTGAAAACGCCCATGGGCTAATTACGGCAAGAAACTTTGGCGGCACACAAAAGTGGCGAACTTGTTATGTTGCAGATGGCACCGGTCATTCAATGTTATATACCATGAGTAATCAAGCCATAGCGAACGATATTCCTGTGCACGAAAGGATGGAGGCATTATCACTAATTCATGATAAAAAACGCTGCGTGGGGGTAATCGCTCGCAATCTTATTTCAGGTGAACTTGTCGCTTATATTGCCAAAGCCACTTGCATTGCCACTGGAGGTTTCGGCCGCATATACCGCGCAACAACTAATGCACTGATTAATGAAGGTATAGGTGCAGCACTCGCCTTAGAAACGGGGGTTGCTGCGCTTGGTAATATGGAAGCCATACAATTTCATCCAACGGCGATATTTCCTGCTGGAATATTGGTAACCGAGGGCTGCCGAGGAGATGGCGGCTTATTATTAGATGTCAATTTACATCGTTTTATGCCTGATTATGAACCGGAAAAGAAAGAACTCGCCTCACGTGATGTGGTTTCTCGCTGGATGGAAACCCATATCGCAAAAGGTTACGGAGTAAAATCAAGGTTTGGCGAGCACCTATGGCTGGATATTCGATTACTTGGCGAACACCACATCAATACAAAATTACGTGAAGTAAAAGAAATCTGTCAATATTTTCTTGGTATAGATCCCGTGAAAGAGCTTATTCCTGTGCGACCAGCACAACATTATTCTATGGGCGGCATTAGGACAAACCACCAAGGACAAGCTCCTAGCCTGCTAGGTTTATATTCGTGTGGTGAAGCGGCTTGTTGGGACCTGCATGGTTTTAATCGCCTAGGGGGAAATTCAGTTGCTGAAACAGTAGTCGCTGGCATGATAGTAGGTGAATACATGGCTGATTTTTTAACAAGTGATGAAAGCAATATCAATATCTCAAGCTCACTGATCACTGATTTTCACCAAAAAGAACAAAACAAACTCACAGCTTTTCATCATCCAGATAACACAGAAAACCCTTTTGAAATTATGCATGAAATGCAAAATATTATGACCAATAATGTCGCTATCTTTAGAAATAAAACGCAGCTTGATGAAGCGATAACACAATTAAAAGCATTACACATCAGAGCTAAAAAAATTCGTGTTCAAACAAAAGTTAAAGGCACAAATCCAGAATTAGTGGCAGCATATCGCGTACAAAAAATGTTAAAACTTGCGCTTTGTACTGCCTATGGTGCACTGCAAAGAGAAGAGAGTAGAGGCGCCCATAACAGAGCTGACTTTCCGCTGCGAAATGACAAAGAATGGTTAAATCGTACGCTCGCCACATGGCCTTCAGAGCAAGATGAACTGCCAACACTAGATTACGAGGCAATCAAGGTAGAAACCATGGAAATGCCGCCAAATTGGCGTGGTTATGGGGCAAAAGACAGAATTGAACATCCTGATACCCCTGTTCGGCTTGAAGAAGTCGCCAGCATAAAAAAAGCACAGCCGATAACCACAAACAATACAGCTCAAACCAAAGACATTTTACAAAAAAAATTGATGCCCTATAAGCACTTGCTTCCTGAAATATTCAGGGGAAAAAATGCTCGACTATCGGATGAAGACTAATGACAGCCAATAAACTACCTGCCAATAACAAGGGCTCAGATAGCATTGCTATTACTGAACTCGAGACACCGCGATTATTAACATTCAATATTTTCAGGCACAATCCTGCCGATGAAAATAGCCAAGTTCATCGTCAAAAGTACCTGATTGAAGAAGCGCCATCGATGACATTATTTATCGCACTCAACGAAATTAGAGCAACGCAAGACCCAAGCTTACAATTCGATTTTGTTTGCCGAGCAGGAATTTGTGGCAGTTGTGCAATGCTCATCAACGCAAAGCCTGGCTTAGCCTGTCGAACGTTAACAAAAGATCTGCCCGATATCATCAACTTAGCCCCCTTGCCCGGTTTTAACTTAATTGGCGATTTAAGCGTCAACACGGGCGAATGGATGCGCGGCATGTCAGAAAGATTGGAAACATGGATACATTTACAAGAAGAATTAGTCGATCTCAGTAAAATAGAAGAAAAAATGGCACCTAAACTGGCCACAGATATCTATGAATTAGAGCGCTGTATAGAATGTGGCTGCTGTATTGCCGCATGTGGTACTGCACAAATGCGAGAAAGTTTTATTGCTGGCGTTGGCATAAATCAAATCGCTCGATATAAACTCGACCCTAGAGATAAGCGCACAGACGCTGACTATTATCAGGTAATAGGAACAGAAAACGGCGTCTTTGGTTGTATGACTCTGCTTGGTTGTGAAGATACTTGCCCGAAAAATTTACCTTTAGCACAACAGATTGCCTACATGAGAAGAAAAATGGCATTGGTAAAAGACTAAAGCCATTTACCAATGACAGCAAATATAAAAAGTGCCTTAACTGTATTAAATACAGCGAAGGCACTTTTATTGGCCTACTACTAGTAACCTAGCTCGACGTTATTTCTTGAGCCAAAGAAGGTTTTCTTGCTTTTGCCGCTTCTTGAAACTGTAAGATATAACTATAAATTACTGGTAAAACAAGCAGATTCAAAATCAAAACGGTTAACATTCCCCCTAACATTGGTGCGGCAATTCTGTGGGTTACATCAGAGCCTGTAGAACTGCTCAACATAATTGGAATTAAACCAACCATAGTTGAGATCGCCGTCATAGCAACAGGGCGAACGCGTTTTGACGTTGCAGATAACACCGCATCTTTAATTTCATTTACCGAAAGAGCTTGCTTACTTTCCGCTCGGCGTATCACCATTTCACGATCAATAAAACTTAATACTAAGACACCTATTTCAGCAGCCATACCGGCGAGCGCAATAAAGCCAACCGCAACCCCTACTGACATATTGTAGTTGTTGAGATAAACCAACCAAATGCCACCAACCAAAGCAAAAGGCATAGACATCATAACAACAACAGGTTCGATCACATTACGAAAGTTAAGGTAAAGCAAGAGGAATATGATAAACAATGTCGCTGGTGCCACAATACTTAATCGTTCTGCTGCTCGCTCCATATACTCAAATTGTCCAGACCAAGTCACGGTATAGCCTGCAGGAATGTTAACTTGTTCCGCTAAGACCTTTTTAGCGTCACGAACAAAGCCGCCAATATCTGAACTGGCAATATCAACATAAATCCACGCGTTGGGACGTGCATCCTCACTTTTTATCACCGGTGCTCCACGTCGGTAAACAAGATCTGCCACCATAGCAATAGGTATTTGTGTGCCGGTTGGTGTTGAAATTAACACCCGCTTCAGATTTTCTAAATCATCACGAAGTTCTCTCGGGTAACGTAAGTTCACTGGATAGCGCTCTAAGCCCTCAACTGTTTCAGTGATATTCATGCCACCAATAGCACTTTGAATAACATCTTGCACTGCCCCCACTGTTAGGCCATAACGAGCCGCTTCGACCCGATCAACATCAAAGTCAAGATAGTAACCACCTACAGTGCGATCACCAAAAGCGGACGTCGTTTCTGGTAATCCTTTCATGGCTTGTTCGATATCTTTAGATACCTTTTGCAACACAGTTAAATCGGGACCAGAGACTTTAATGCCTATCGGGGTTTTTATCCCTGTCGATAACATATCTATGCGAGTTTTAATTGGCATAGTCCAAGCATTGGCTACGCCAGGAAAATTTATCGCTTTGTCCATTTCAGCCATCACTTGCGTGGTGGTTTTATCTGGATCTGGCCACTCTTCCTTCGGTTTTAAGCGAATGGTTGTTTCTATCATAGATAAAGGTGCGGCATCGGTGGCAGATTGTGCTCGACCTACTTTACCAAAGACGTGATGAACTTCAGGGAAAGTTTTCAAAATTTTATCACTTTGCTGCAAAAATTCTTTTGCTTTGGTGATCGAAATTCCAGGAAATAAGGTGGGCATATAAAGAATATCACCCTCATCTAATGGCGGCATAAACTCACTACCTAATTTTGAATAAGGATAATAAGTAACGGCCAGCAAGGCGACTGCTAACACCAGTGTCATACCACGAAATTTCATCAAAAATGTCAGTGCTGGAGTATGTAACTTATGTAAGACACGGTTTACTGGGTTTTTATGCTCAGGCATGATTTTTCCGCGCAAGAAGTAACCCATCATAACGGGCACTAATGTAACGGCTAATATTGCAGAGGCCGCCATGGCATAGGTTGCGGTAAATGCTAGAGGGCTAAATAATCGACCTTCCTGTGCTTGCATGGTAAAAATAGGTAAGAATGAAACGGTGATCACTAATAATGAAAAAAACAGTGCTGGCCCGACTTCCCTACTACTATCACCAATAACCTTCCAACGTTCATCATTGCTGAGTTCTCGGCCTTTTTCTTCACGCGCTTTTGCTAAGCACGTATGGGCATTTTCTACCATAACAATGGCGCCATCGACCATAGTACCAATCGTGATAGCAATACCACCAAGCGACATAATATTGGCATTTAAACCTTGTAAACGCATAACAATAAACGCCATCAAAATACCTAACGGCAAGGTAATAATGGCAACAAATGCTGAGCGCGCATGCAACAAGAACATGATAACCACTAAACTAACAATAGCGAGTTCTTGCATCAGTGAGGTGTTTAAGCTGTCTACTGCGCGTTCAATAAGATCGCCGCGATCATAAACACTTACAATTTCCACCCCTTCAGGCAAACCGGCCTTAAGTTCCTCCAATTTTGCTCGTACGCCTTGAATGGTTGCTAACGCATTCTCGCCAAAGCGCATAATAACAACCCCACCCGCAACTTCACCTTCGCCATTAAGGTCAACAACACCACGACGCAATTCAGGCCCTATATGCACATGGGCAATATCTTTCAGACGAATGGGGATCCCATCTGCGGTTACCGCGACGGGAATAACATTTAAATCTTCAACTGATTTTATATAGCCTTTACTGCGTACCATATATTCGGTTTCAGCCAGTTCAATTAAACGACCACCAACATCTTTATTGGACATCTTTATTGCCATTTTCACTTTGTTAAGTGGAATGTTATAACGTGCAAGAGCACTCGGATCGACATCAACTTGGTACTGTTTAACAAAACCGCCCATTGAGGCGACCTCAGCAACACCATTAACGGTTTGCAAGGGATAACGCAAATACCAATCTTGCAGTGAGCGCAATTGTGCTAAATCGTGCTGGCCTGTTTTATCAACTAAAGCATATTCATAAACCCAGCCAACACCGGTAGCGTCGGGACCGAGTGTCGGTGTTATACCTTGAGGCAACCTGCCGCTAACATAATTTAACGATTCAAGTACTCGTGAGCGTGCCCAATACATGTCGGTATTATCTTCAAAAATGATGTAGACAAAAGACATACCGAAAAAGGAATAACCCCGTACCACTTTCGTGTTGGGCACCGCTAGCATAGAAGTCGTTAATGGGTAGGTCACTTGATCTTCAACCACTTGCGGTGACTGCCCAGGAAATTCTGTAAAGACAATAACTTGCACATCAGAAAGATCGGGGATGGCATCCAAAGGAGTGTTTTTATAAGCAAAAAGTCCCACTAGAGTAATAATGATGGCTGCAAGTATCACCATAAACCGATCTTTGAGCGAAGCTGAGATGATGGCTTCAATCATAATTATTGCTCCTTAGCCTTTAATTCATCAACGTTTGGCATATCCATCGCTGGCATCTTATTTTTTTCTGCATTTTTTTTCTGTGTTTGCATCAACATTTTTTCTGTTGCTTCACGTAGAGATGACTCTGAATCCACCATAAATTGTGCAGACGTAACCACCTCTTCTCCGGCGCTTAAGCCAGAAATCACCGCAACTTTACCGCTTGACTCAACTCCCAAGGTAACAATTCTCGGCTCAAATTTTCCGGGCTCTTTAACAACAAAAACTTGTGAGCGTTCTCCAGAACGAATAACGGCTTGGGCAGGAATGACAATGGCATCCTCCTTAACATCAGAATAAATATTTACTTCTGCAAACATATCTGGTCGCAGCAATTTATCTGGATTATCAAAAATAACCCTGACTTTGGTACTACGTGTTTTTGACTGAGCATAAGGATAAATATAACCTAAACGTCCTTTGAATTTTTTACCCGGAACACTGGCTAATGTCATTTCGACTTCATCACCTACTTTTATCCAAGGTAATTCATACTCATAAATATCGGCATAAACCCAGACTTGGCTCAAATCAGCAATCATATACAATTCAGTTTTAGGGGTAACATATTGCCCTTGTCTTGAGCCTATGCGCGTAACGGTGCCCGCAACAGGAGTGTGGATATGTAATTGTTTTTTTATTTTCCGAGTTTTTTCTAATTCTTTAATTTGATGTTCTGGCACATCAAGCAACACTAGCCGCTCTCTGGCACTATCAACCATTGTTTTCGCGCCGTTTCTAACATCTTCAAATGGGCTTGCTTCAAGTGCCTTAAGACTATTTAAGGCAAGTAAATACTCTTGTTGTGTTGACACTAATTTAGGCGAATAAATACTAACTAGCACATCATTTTTTTGCACTGTTTCACCAGTTTTATCAACTGTTACTGTTTCAATCCAGCCTTCAGTTTTAGGGTGTAAACGCGCCATTTTCTGCTCGTCAAAGTCAACTCGTCCAGAAGCACGTATTGTTCGGCTCATTGACTCTTGTTTTGCAAAAGAAGTTCTCACCCCGATATTTTGTACCACAGTCGGATCAATTTTCACCGTGCCCATTA